>JBJMTR010000048.1:0-28914 GCA_045811565.1 Bradyrhizobium sp. | reverse complement strand
GCCGGATGCGGGTCACGTCCGTTTCGAAGGCCGCGACCTCGGCGCAATGAACGCCGGCCAACTGCGTGCCTTCCGCCGCGATGCGCAGATCATCTTTCAGGATCCCTATGCTTCGCTGAACCCGCGCATGACGGTCAGCCAGATCCTCACTGAACCGCTGGCGCTGCACGATCTGGTGCCGCCGCCGCGCAGACGCGAGCGAGTCGAGGAACTGCTGCGCGTGGTCGGGCTGGAGCCGCGTTTCGCGCGCCGCTACCCCCATGAATTCTCCGGCGGCCAGCGCCAGCGCATCGCGATTGCCCGGGCGCTTGCGGTAGAACCAAAGCTCATCATCTGCGACGAGCCGGTCTCGGCGTTGGACGTCTCGATCCGCTCGCAAATCCTTAACCTGCTGCGTGATCTGCAGGACCGGCTTGGTCTCGCCTACATCTTTGTCTCGCATGATCTTGCCGTGGTGAAGCATATCGCCGATCGAGTCGCCGTGATGAATCTCGGCGGCATCGTCGAGACTGCGGACGCGCAGGCGTTGTTCGCCTTGCCGCAGCATCCCTATAGTCGCGCCTTATTGTCGGCGATTCCGGTGCCCAGACCGCGGGCAAAGCGCAGCCGCATTGTGTTGCAGGGCGAGATGCCGAGCGCGCTCAATCCGCCGTCCGGATGCCGCTTTCATACCCGCTGCCCCTACGCAATCGAGCGTTGCCGCGCAGAGGTGCCGCCACTGCTCGCAGATGGCACCGGACATGCCACCGCGTGTCACCGCGTGGCGGAACTGCCGCCGCCTGAGGCGATCGTTCCAGCGGATGGCGGTTTTTCGCCGCCCCTGGAAAAACTAGTCGCGGCGTTTAGCGGGCGGGCGGAAGTAACGGATCGTGCCGGGGTTAATACAGTCGGCACAAATTAGGCTGCGGTGTAATCGTGAATATGGGAACAATGCGATGAAGATCTTGCGTTTGGCAGTGACCGCGGCAGCATTGTTGCTGTCATCAGAGGCATCCGTTCACGCGCAGACCACGCTGCGCATCGGGCTGGCCGAGGACCCTGATATCCTCGATCCCTCGATGGCGCGGACCTATGTCGGCCGCATCGTCTTTGCCTCCTTCTGCGACAAGCTGTTCGACATCGACGAGAAGCTCAACATCGTGCCGCAGCTCGCGTTGTCGCACGAGACCTCCGCCGACGGCAAGGAGGTCACGATCAAGCTGCGGCCCGGTGTCAAATTCCACGATGGCGAGATGTTCGACGCCGAAGCGGCAAAATTCTCGCTCGACCGCCACCTGACCATGCAGGGCTCGTTTCGCAAGCCGGAGCTGGCCGCGATCGACCATGTCGACGTGGTCGATCCCCTCACCGTCAAGCTGACATTGAAGGCGCCGTTCTCGCCGCTGATCGCGCAGCTCACCGATCGCGCCGGCATGATGGTATCGCCGAAAGCGGCGAAGGAAGCCGGCGACAAGTTTGGGCTGCATCCGGTCTGCGCCGGCCCTTAAAAATTCATCGAGCGGGTGCAGCAGGATCGCATGGTGTTCGAGAAATTCGCCGACTACTGGAACAAGGGCAACGTCTTCATCGATCGCATCGTGTTTCTGCCGATCGTCGACGCCACCGTGAGGCTTGCCAATCTGAAATCCGGCGGGCTCGATCTGATCGAGCGCGTGCTTGCGACCGATATCAAGGAGGTGCGCACCGATTCCAGACTGAAGCTCTCCACGGCCATCGAGTTGGGCTATCAAGGCATCACGCTCAACATCGGCAACGATAGGGCCAAGGGGCCCCTCAGCCAATCGGCCAAGGTGCGGCAGGCGCTCGATTTGTCGATCGATCGCGAAGCCATCAATCAGGTCGTCTTCAACGGCGAATTCAAGCCTGGCAACCAATGGATCAACCCCGATCATCCCTACTACCAGAAGGACTCTCCAATCCGCCCGCGCGACGTCGCCAAGGCAAAGGCGCTGCTGAAGGAAGCCGGAGTTACCGCGCCGGTCGGCGTCGACTTCATGGTGCCCAAGGGCGCTGAGACCGAGTCGGTTGCCCAGGTGATCCAGTCGATGGCGTCGGAGACCGGGTTCGACATGAAGATCAGGGTCACCGAATTTGCGACCTCGCTGAAGCAGGCGGAAGCCGGCGAATACCAGGCATTCATGCTGGCGTGGAGCGGACGGATCGATCCGGACGGCAATTCCTACGTCTTTCAGAAAACTGGAGCGCCGCAGAACTACAGCGCCTGGTCCAACCCGGATGCCGACAAGGCGCTCGATGGTGCCCGCCTTGTTACAGATCAGGCGCAACGAAAAGCGATCTATGAAAAGCTGACCAGGATTGTGCTTGATGAAGAGCCGCTTCTCTATCTCTATCACCGCAGGATCCTGATCGCGCACACCACGAAGCTCGAGGGCTACAAGCAGATGCCGGACGGGCTGGTGCGCGTCGTCGGGCTGAAGCTGAAGTGATTGCGGTGAGATGCTGAACTTCCTCGCCCGGCGCCTCGTCCAGCTTGTCCCGACGCTGTTCTTCGTCTCCATCCTGATCTTCTCGCTGCAGCAATTGCTGCCCGGCGATCCCGCGCTGGTCATGGCCGGCGAAGAGCGCGATCCTGCCGTGATCGCGCAGATCCGCCAGCAATACCGTCTCGATCAGCCGGTCCCGGTTCAATATGTCTACTGGGTGAAAGGCGTGTTGTCCGGCGACTTCGGCGAGTCGCTGCGGATCAAGGTGCCGGTGCGGGAACTGATCGCGCAAAAACTGCCGGTGACGATGCAATTGGCGTCGATGGCGATCGTGATCGCGTTCCTGATCGGGATCCCGGCAGGCATCGTGTCGGCAGTGAAGAAGGGCACGGCGTGGGACTATGGAGCCAACCTGTTTGCGCTGTGGGGTATCTCGACGCCGAATTTCTGGCTCGGCATCATGTTGATCTTCCTGTTTTCGATCGAGCTCGGCTGGCTGCCGGCGTCGGGCTATGTGCCGCTCACCGAGAACTGGCGCGCCAGCCTCGCGTCGACCATCATGCCGGCTTTCGTGCTGGGCAATGCGATCGCCGCGATCCTGATGCGCCATACCCGCAGCGCCATGCTGCAGGTGCTCGAAAGCGACTATGTCCGCACCGCGCGTGCCAAGGGACTTTCCGAGCGCTCGGTGATCCTCAAGCACGCCATGCGCAACGCGCTGACGCCGGTCATCACGCTCGGCGCGCTCGAACTCGGCACGCTGCTGTCGGGCGCGGTGTTGACCGAGCAGATTTTCTCAATTCCGGGTTTCGGCAAGCTGATCGTCGATGCCGTGTTCAATCGCGATTACGCGGTGGTGCAAGGCGTGGTGCTGGTCACGGCGACGATCTACATCACGCTGAACCTGATCGCCGACATCGCCTACATCCTCGTCAATCCGCGGCTGAGGGCGTAAGCAATGACCGATACCGCGCTGGGCGCGCTTCCCGCCACCCTATCGGACGAACTGGAGAGCCCGGCGCGGCGGGCGCTACGCCGGCTGTTCCACCGCAAGGGCGCGGTCGCCGGCCTCATCGTGATCGCGATCTTCATCCTGCTCGCGTTATTCGCTCCGCTGATCGTGCCGTATGATCCGATCGCAACCAGCTGGTCTCTGGTGCGAAAAGCCCCATCGGCGCAGCACTGGTTCGGGACCGACGATCTCGGCCGCGACATTCTCGGCCGGGTGATCTACGGCGCGCGAGCCTCGCTTCTGGCCGGCGCGATCTCGGTCGGCATCGCGCTTAGCATCGGCGTGCCGCTCGGGTTGCTGTCGGGCTATCGCGGCGGCTTTATCGATGCCCTGATCAGTCGGATCACCGACGCGATGCTGGCCTGCCCGTTTCTGATCCTCGCCATCGCGCTCGCGGCATTCTTAGGCCCAAGCCTCGGCAACGCCATGATCGCGATCGGCATTTCCGCCACGCCCATCTTCATCCGCCTGACCCGCGGCCAGGTGATGAGCGTGAAGGTCGAGGATTACATCGAGGCCGCGCGCGCCATGGGCAATCCGCCCTGGCGCATCGCGCTGTTCCACGTCCTGCCGAACATCATGCCGGCGCTGCTGGTGCAGGCGACGCTGTCGATCGCCGCTGCGATCATCGCGGAAGCCGCCTTGTCGTTCCTCGGCCTCGGCCAGCAACCGCCGGCACCATCCTGGGGCAGCATGCTGAACGCCGCCCAGCGTTTCCTGACCAACGCGCCGTGGATGGCGCTGTGGCCGGGCCTGGCGATCTTCCTCGTGGTGCTGTCGTTCAACCTGGTCGGCGACGGTTTGCGCGACGCACTCGATCCGCGAGAGCGGTAGGCGCCTCTTCACCTGTCCCTAAGCGAGAGGTGGCACCCGCCCGCGGTTAATCTAGAGCGCGATGACTTTTGTTCGAATCGTCATCCCGCTCTATCTTTCTTTTTGAGCATGATCTCCGCGCAAACGCTTTGCGTTTGTCGCAAGGGAAAACCGGTACCCACTTTTCCGGATCAAGCTCTAGATCACAACCTCCCGCAGTACCCGGCGGCAATCCATCTCGTACTCGAGATCCACCACCGGCGGTCTTGCAAAATGCCAGGTCAGCCCCGAGCGCGTGGCGCCGCGGCGAACCAGTTCGTCGGCAATGACGGGATGGAAATCGTGCACGGTGTAGGCCTGCACCGCCGTCGTATCCTTCCAACCGAAGCCGAATTCACTCAGCCGGCTTTCCATCGATCCGACAGTGAAGCGGACTTTCTCCTTCAATCCGTCGGCGCCGATATCGCGGTAGCGCACGGTGCGCTCGGGAAAGGTGCCGGGGCCTTCACGCGATTCGGCACCGCCGGCGATCACGAACGATGGTGTCGTGGCCGAGCTCGGGCGAATGAACGAGAACGCATGAAATGACGGCTCGGCCGGCGGATCGATCTCGGGACAGACGTTGCTGCGCGCCACCGGATTGATCGACCCGTCGAACAGGCCCCATTCCGCGAGCGTCTTGACGTAGTGCTGATTGAACGCGCGAAAGCCATCTACGGTGAACGCGGCAGGCGAACGCAGCTCGCAGGCACAAAACGACGTCAGCGGCCGTGCCGCCGCCTGAATGTATTTCGCGATTTTCGCAAACCCTTCAGCGAGCGGCACCAGCGTATCGAAACGCACCCGCTCGACCTCGAAGCCGGGATTGGCGGCGGCGCCGCTCGAATACTGAAACACCGCCGGAATGAACCGATAATTGCCGGCTGGAAAGTCGCTCGTCATGTCCGTTCCCTCAGCTCTTGTTATTCCAGTTGCATGCGGACGCCCTTGGCGCCGTTGAGCAACCGTTTCAGGTGGAAGCCGGCCAGCGGATCATCGGCATGCAGCCCGACCAGCGCCGCGAAAGCCGGCATCGCCGCGGCATCGCCGGCCTCGAGCTTGGCGAAAGCCTCCGAATATTGCGTCGTCGCCACTCCGGTAAATTTCGCCTCGGGCAACGGCTCGTAAGCGCGGAGCGGCTCTCTGCGGCCGCGCAGCACGAGATCGCCGACCGGCCGCCCGCGAAAATCCCCGGCCAGGTCAGCAACAACGGCGCTGACACAAATACGCGTGCCCAAAAACTTGTTGGCAGCCTCGAGTCGCGCCGCGATGTTGATGGTGTCGCCATAGGCGGTGTAATCGAAGAACCGGCTGCCGCCGAAATTACCGACCAGTGCGGGACCTGCGTGAACACCGATGCGGGTTGCGCCGAAATTCACGGCCCGGGCCTTCCAGCGGTCGCGAAACGCCTCGGCCCAGACATCGAGATCATGGGCGCAGGCGATCGCGCGTTTGGCGTAGTCCGGCTGGTCGCCGGGCGCATTGAACAGCACCTGGACGGCGTCGCCGATCACTTTTGCGACCGTCCCCTCATGCGCGAACACGACGTCGGTCATCCCGCCGACATACTCGTTGAGCAACTCGCCCAGAACTTCCGGGGCAGCCGTCTCGACCAGCGAGGTGAAACCGGTGATGTCGGTAAAGATGGTCGCGACCTCGCGCCAGTGGACCGCCATGCCATCGGCTTCGCCGTCGCATGCGAGGCGGCTGGCGATCTGCGGCGAAAAATATCGTGATAGCGAAGCGTGCGCGCGCTCGGCCTCCAGCTGGCGACGGCGCGCCTCGCGCATCATCTCGACATGGCGGATGGTCTTGTCGATCGTCAGTTCGAGATCGCTGAAATCGATCGGCTTGGTCAGGAAATCGAACGCGCCGCGATTCATCGCGATGCGGATATTGCTCATGTCGCCATAGGCGGAAACGATGATGGTCGATTTCTTGTCGTCCGCCTCCTGCAGCTTCTGCAGGAGCGACAACCCGTCCATGCGCGGCATGTTGATATCGGACACCACCATGTCGACATGCGGGTGCCGCTCGATCGAGGCCAGCGCCTCGATGCCATCATGGGCGAACATGAACGAGACCACGCCGTCGCGGATCTGCCGGCGGAATTTCTGCAGCACCAGAGCCTCTAGATCGGGCTCATCGTCGACAACTAGAATAGTTGCGGTCATGCGGCCTGTCCAAGCCTCGTATCGATTTCGTGGCGCAGCAGCGCAAAGTCGATCGGCTTGGTCAAAAGACCGACCGCGCCGCGCTCGATCGCCTTGCGGCGGGTTTCCGCGTCGCCATAGGCGGTGATCATGATCACGGGCACATCGGGACGTTCGGCGCGCACCCTCGGCAGCATTTCGAGGCCGCTCATGCCGGGCATGTTGATATCGGACAGGATCAGGATCAGCGAGGGTTCGCGGACCTCGGCCGCACGCGCCAGCGCCGCGGGCGCGGACGGGGCGAACTCCATCGTGAAGCGGCCGGACTTCAGGTCGCGGCGGAATTGCTGACGGAACAAGGCTTCGACATCGGGCTCGTCATCGACGACAAGGATATAGACGCTCAATTCTTGCCTCCACCCCTTGCTTGTGCTGCGCCTGTTCGCGGCAGCGTAATAATGAATTCGGTAAATAGGCCCGCCTGAGTATCGACGTCGATTGTGCCGCCATGTTGTTTCACCACGATGTCGTGGCTCATTGACAGGCCGAGCCCGGTTCCCTCGCCGGCGGGCTTCGTCGTGAAGAAGGGGTTGAACATTTTCTCCTTCACCTCCAGGGCGATACCCATGCCATTGTCGCGGATCCGGATTTCGACCCGGTTGCCGAGGCTTTTCGTCGTCGCCTTCAAGCTCGGCTCGAAGGTGCCGTCGCCCGTTTCCTTGCGCTTGGTCGCGGCATAGAAACCGTTCGAGATCAGATTGAGGAAGACGCGGGTGATCTCCTGCGGATAGAGGTCGATCAGGCCGGCCTTTGGATCGAGATCACGCTCGAGCTTGACGTTGAAGCCGGGTCTTTCGGCGCGCGCGCCGTGATAGGCGAGGTTGAGGCTCTCCTCGACAATCGCATTGATATCGGCGGGACGATGTTCGCCCGATCCCTCGCGCGAATGCAATAGCATATTCTTCACGATCGAATCGGCGCGCTTGCCGTGCTGAACCACTTTTTCCAGATTGCCTTTCAGCATGTGGGTGAGTTCGTCGATCTCTTCGCGCGTTTTACGTTCGAGCGAAGCCTCCTTGAGCACCCCGTGCAGTTCGCCGATCAATTCCGATGACAGCGCTGAGAAATTGTTGACGAAGTTCAGCGGATTCTTGATTTCGTGGGCGATGCCGGCGGTGAGCTGGCCGAGCGACGCCAGCTTTTCCGTCTGCACCAGGCGATCCTGCGCGGCGCGCAGTTCTTCGAGGGTCGTCGTCTGGGTGCGCAAGGACTCGCTAAGCGCGTCCGTGCGCTGGCGCAGTTCGTCAAACAGCCTCACGTTCTCGATGGCAATCACGGCCTGATCGGCAAAGGTCGTGACCAGCTCGATTTGCTTTGATGTAAATGCTTCGACGCGCCGGCGTGCCAGAATGATCGTCCCGATCGGCTCGTTCTCGCGCAACAACGGCACTCCGAGCGCCGTGCGCTGGCCGGCGAGCGCTGTCGACTGAACCAGTTTATATTCGGGATCGCTTGCCACATCGAGCACTTGCACCGTGCGCCGTTCCAGCGCGACCCTGCCGGTAATCGTGCCGCGGTCGATCGCAACTGGATGATCCTGCAGGAAGCGGATGTACTCTTCGGAAAATCCGATGGAAGCCCCCGCGCGGTATTTGTCGCCCTCGCGCCTCAGGATGAACGCCATATCGGCATCGCACAATCTTGCGGCCGTCTGCACCAGGGTATCGAGTACGGGCTGCAGATCGAAGGTAGACCGACTGATAATCTTCAACACGTCGCCCACTGCAGTCTGCTGTTGAAGGGATTCCCTCAGCTCGGCCGTGCGCTGTTCGACTTTCTTCTCCAGGTCGGCATAGGATTCCTGCAGCCGCGCGCCCATATCGTTGAATTGGTTGGCGAGCCCTTCCAGTTCGTCGCCGCTCTTGATCGAGATGCGCTGGGCGAAATCGCCGCCGCCGATGCGTTCGGCACCGGCACGCAAGGCCTGGATCGGCCCGACCATGCGCCGGGCGAGGAATACGCCCGCGAGCACCGCAAAGACCGACGCCGCCAGCAGCACGATCGCAAGCCGCTGCAACGCCGCATAGAGCGAGGCATAGGCTTCCTTTACCGGCAGCTCGACGAACATGGTCCAACCGAGAGGGGCAATCGGGGCGGCTGCGGTCAGCACCTCCTGTCCCTGGATGTTCAGCGCGCCTTGCAACTCCTCGGACGTGGCATCGGTGCGGCCACCCACCGCCGCCTGCACCTGCGCCAGCTTCGACATGTCAGTGTTACGCAGCACCAGGCTGATATCGGGATGGGCGATCAACCGCCCGTCCGAACCTACGACATAGGCGTGGCCGCCTTCGCCGACCTTGATCTGCGAGACCACGTCCCAGATCAGTTTTAGATTAACCTCGGCGATGCTGACGCCGGCGTTCCTGCGGGTGCCGGCCAGCGACAGCGTCATGTACGGCTCGGATTCCCGGCGGAAATAGACTGGACCGTAATAGACCTTGTTGGCGACTGCCTCGGTGAATTTCGCCTCCCTGGAAAGGTCCAGCCCGGAGTCAACGACGTCCATGGCCAGCCGCGACACCCGCAACCGCTCCTTGCCGGTGGAATCGATTTGCGAGAGCTCGGTGATGGCCGGCACCTGCCGCAATAACCGCAGCGCGTCGAACCGGCGATCCTGCAGCGATCCGGCGGACCAGGGCAGCTGGGTGGTCCAGCCAAGCTGGCTCTCGATTTCCTTGATGAACTGGCTGATCTTCGCGGCGGCTGCTTCGGCCTGCTCGTGCTGAATCCGGATCAGCGCAGCCTTGTGCTCGCGGTAATAGAAAAATACCTCGAAAATCCCGTTCGACAGCAGCGCGACGGCGACCACCGCGACGAACAGCGCAACATATTTGGTGAACAGGCGCCTGCGGATCTTTGTCCCGGACGAGGCCGAGGCCGGGGGCGCCGCGGCGGCAGGCGTTGTCGCCAGCGGCAGGCCCTCAGGTGCATCGCGATGCAGGGAGATGCTCATCCCGCCGAACCTAGCAAGAACGCCGGGCGTTGTCTCTTGCCGCACTGCGGGAGGGCAGCGCCCGATAACAGCGACGGCGGAGATCGATCCGCCCTCGCTTCAAGGGCTATGGGTCGGCGGCGCTCAGGTCGGCTTGAGCGCCGGCCCTCCGAGATCGAAATCGGCGATCTCCTTGGTGCGCCTGGACCCGGCCTTGGCCCGATGGTCGGTGGCGATCGTCACGTAAACCGCCGGCAGCACGAACAGCGTGAACAGCGTGCCGATGGACATGCCCGCGACGACCACGAGGCCGATCGAGAACCGGCTCGCCGCGCCTGCGCCCGACGCGGTCAGCAGCGGGATCAAGCCCGTCACCATCGCCGCCGTGGTCATCAGGATCGGACGAAGCCGGATGCGGGCCGCCATCTCGATCGCCGAACGGCGATCGAGGCCCTCGTTGAGCTGCAGTTCGTTGGCAAACTCCACCATCAGGATGCCGTGCTTGGTGATCAGGCCGACCAGCGTCAACAGCCCCACCTGGGTGTAGATGTTCATCGTCGCTACGCCGAAGAACAGCGGGATCAACGCGCCGACGATCGCCATGGGAACGCTGACCATGATGACCAGCGGATCGCGCAGGCTCTCGAACTGCGCCGCCAGCACCAGGAAAATGATGATCAGCGCGAAACCGAAGGTGATCGCGAGCTGATTGCCCTCCTGCACATACTGACGGGAATCAGCCAGATAGTCGTGGCTGAAGCCGGCCGGCATCTTCTTGGCCTCGCCCTCGAGGAAATCGACGGCCTGGCCAACCGTCACGCCGGGCATAGGCACCGCCTGGAATGTCGCCGAGTTCAGCTGGTTGTAATGCGTCAGCGCGTTCGGATCGGTACCGGTCTCGATCGAGACGATGGTCGACAGCGGCACCAATTGCCCTGTGTTGGTCGGCACGTAGTAACCACCGAGCGATTCCGGCGCCAGCCGTTTGCCGCGCGGCACCTGCGGGATCACCTGATAGGAGCGCCCCTCGAGATTGAAGCGATTGACGTAATTGCCACCTAACAGCGTCGCCAGCGTAGCACCGACCTGCTGCATGTTGATGCCGAGATCGCTCGCCTTGGAGCGATCGATCTTGACCCGCACCACAGGCTGGTTGAAGTCGAGGTCGCTGTCGGACACGATGAACAGTCCGCTCTTGCGCGCGGCATCTTTCAATTTCGACATCTGCTCATAGACGGCCTGGAAGCCGGCGGTGGAGTTGATCACCATCTGGATCGGCAGACCACCCGGCCCGCCCGGCAGGGGCGGCAGGTTGAACGCGAACGCATTGACGCCTTCGATCTTGGAGATCTCCGCCTGCACCAGCGGCTTCAGCTTGATCGACGAACGGTCCCGCTCATCCCACGCCTTGAGCAGCATGCCGGCAATGCCGTTCTGCGGGCCGTTGATGCCATTCAGCACGAAACGCAGGTCGGTTTCCGGGAATTTCTGGAATGCCTGGTCCAGCTTCTCGCCGTAGAAGTCGATGTAATCGATGTTGGCGTATTTCGGCGCCTTGGTCACCGCGAACACGATGCCCTGATCCTCTTCGGGGGCAAGTTCCTTCGAGGTGTTCATGTAAAGGAAGCCGACGAGGCCGAGAATCGTCAGCGCGAACAGACCCGTGATCGGGCGATAGTCGAGCGAACGGTCAAGCTTGCGGCCGTACCAACGCGTGATCGCGCCGAACACCGTGTTGACCAGCCTGGCGAACCGCGTCTCTTCCGCGCTCTTCAGGAGTACCGAGCACATCATCGGCGACAGCGTCAGCGCGATCACGCCCGACACGATCACCGAGCCGGCAAGCGTGAAGGCGAACTCCCGGAACAGCGAGCCCGTAAGGCCGCCGAGGAAGCCGATCGGCGCATACACCGCGGCGAGCGTGATAGTCATGGAGATGACGGGCCCGACGATTTCTCGCGCGCCCTGCAGCGATGCCTGCACGGGCGATTTGCCTTCTTCCAGATGGCGGTGAATATTCTCCACCACCACGATGGCGTCGTCGACCACGAGCCCGATCGCCAGCACCATCGCCAGCAAGGTCAGCAGATTGATGCTGAAACCCATGATCAGCATCAGGCTGCAGACACCGACCAGTGACAGCGGGATGGTGACGACGGGAATGACGACCGAGCGGAATGAGGCCAGGAAGAGAAAGATCACGACGATGACGATGAGCACGGCTTCACCGAGCGTCTTCTCCACCTCCTCGATCGACGACCGAATGAATTTGGTGGAATCGTAGGCGACCTTCATCTTCATCGATGGCGGAAGGTTACGCTCGAGCTCCGGAAACAGCGCGCGAACGCCCTTCACGATGTTCAGCGGGTTGCCCTGTGGGGTCGCCTGCACGCCGATGAAGATCGCGTGTTCGCCGTTGAACGCGACGCTCGCATCCGTGCTCTGCGCAGCAAGCTCGACGGCCGCGATATCCTCGACGCGGACGAAACCGCCGTCCTTGGCCTTGACAATCATGCGCTTGAACTGGTCGAGGCTGCGCAGGTCAGTGTTCGTCGAAACGTTCGAGACGACGTAATAGCCCTTGGCCTGCCCTGCCGCGGCCTGGAAGTTGTTTACGGCGATCGCCGCCGACACATCGCTCGGCGACACGCCGCGGCCCGCCATCTTGACCGGATCGAGCCACAGCCGCATCGCGAATGTCTGGCCGCCGAGGATGTCGGCCGAGGCTACGCCGTCGACGGTCGACAACACGGGCTGCACGACCCGCGTCAGATAATCCGAGATCGCCGATCCCGTGAGCTCCTCGCTGGAGAAGCCGATATACATCACGGCCGTGGTCTGGCCCGTGGTCTTGGTGACGATCGGGTCGTTCGATTCCTTCGGAATCAGATATTTGACCGAATTCACCTTGGCCAGCACTTCGGTCAGCGCCTGGTTCGGATCGAAATTAAGCTTGATGTAGACCTGAATCGTGCTGGTGCCCTGCACCGAAGACGAAGTGATGTAATCGACGCCTTCGGCTGAGGCGACCGCCTGCTCGATCGGCGTCGTGATAAAGCCCTGAATCAGGTCCGCCGACGCGCCCGGATAGGAGGTCGTGATGTTCACGACTGTGTTCGACAGCTTTGGGTATTGCCGGATCGGCAATACCGTCGCGGCGCGCAGGCCGATCAGAAGAATCAGCAGGCTGACGACGACCGACAGAACCGGACGCTTGATGAAGATATCAGTGAAGGACATCACAGGATTCCGGTTGTCAGTAGCGCGGCGGCTGCGCAGGGATCGGCGGCGCAGGATCGGGCGAGATGGTCACCGCGGCGCCCGACTGCAGCTTGAGCTGGCCGACCGCGACGACGCGGTCTCCAGGCTTCAGGCCTTTCAGGATTTCTGCGCGTCCATGCACCCGGATCCCGGCCTGCACGAAGGTGCGGACCGCCGTCAGGCTGGTCTTGCCGTCGTCTTCCTTCTTCTCGGTGATCAGGTAAACCGAGTCACCATAGAGCGTATAATCGACAGACGTCTCGGGAACGGTGATGACCGGCGGCTTGTCCGGCAGCACCACGGTGGTCGTGGCGAACATGCCCGGCTTCAGGATGCGATCCGGACTTGGCAGCGTGGCCTGCACGCGGATATTGCGCGTGTCGGTCGCGATCTGCGGCTCGATCGTGGTGATCTTGCCCTCGAAGATACGGCCCGGAAAGGCATCGACCGTGAGGCGGACGGTCTGCCCGACCTTGAGCTGGGCGCTGTCTTTTTCGGTCACGGTGAAGTTCGCATAAAGCATGGACAGATCGGTCAAGGAGACGATCTGACTTCCCGCGGTCAGATATTGGCCGACCTCGACCTTGCGAACGCCGAGCTCGCCGTCGAACGGCGCGCGCACCAGCTTCTGCGAGATGATCGCTTCGGTCTTGGCGATGCCGGCTTGTGCCTGATCGAACGCGGCCTGCGCCTGATCAACGGTTGCCTGCGGCCCGAACTGACGTGCGGCGAGCTGCTTGGCGCGGTCGAGCGAGAGCTGCGCCACGGTCGCTTGCGCCTTGAAATTGGCGAGATCGCCCTGCTCGGGACCATCGAACAACTGAACCAGCGGCGTTCCCGCCTTCACGATGGCGCCCGGGGTGAACAGGATCTCGGTAATGCGCCCGCTGACGTCAGAGGTGACGTTGACCTGATGCACGGCGGCGAGATCGCCGACCGCGGTCAGCAGGTTCGGAATGACTTCGGACTTCGCCTCGGCGACGCTGACGCTCACCGGCGGCGGCTTGTTGTTGGCGAAGAACTGCTTGATCATCTGGCCACGGAAGTAGTTGAACCAAACGAGACCGCCGACCAGGAGTGCCAGCAGCGAGCCGACGACGATGAACCAGCGCAGCATCCGCACCGGACGCTTGCGCGGCCTGTCCTTGATCGGCTCGCCCGAGATGTGAGTTTCGTTCACGATATTCATGTCAGGCACTTTCTGCAGTTACCGATTGTCCCGGATTCGGCGACAGCTGGCGGTCCAGATGAAAAGCAATTGCGGCTTCGGTAAGTCCGATGCCGCGGAGGATGAATTCGCAAAGCTGCCGTTCGAGGTCGGGAGCATTGCCGTAGGTCAGGCACGGCACGGTCGGAAGCCGCGTCAGGGCCGCCATCAGCACGGTGTGATGGGCGAACCAGAACAAATTCAGTGGCTCGCTGCCGATGCGCGACGCATCGCCCGCCGCCACAGCGCTTTCGATCGATGCCGCGAAAGTCGGCCCGATGAGCTTTCCGACCTTATCATACAGCAGCCGGGCAAATTCGCCGTCATCGAGGTAGCTCGTGGTCATCAGCCGGATGCGCTGCGCTTCCTCTTCATCAGGCACCTCGGATATCCGCATGAAGTGGCCCACCATGCCCCTGACCAGTTCGACCAGAGTTCCCGTTGACGGCTCCTGGCCAAGCAGATGCGCCAGATCCGGATCGGCCTCGCATTCCTCGGCGAGGATTTCGGCATACAGCGCCGCCTTCGACGGAAAGTGCTTGAACAATAGCCCTTCCGAAATGGCGGCGGCGGCGGCCACGCTCTTGGTCGTGGTGCCGGCAAAACCATGGCGGGCAAAGCACCGCTTGGCGGCGCCCAAGATCAATTGCCGCCGCAAATCACTGGTCATGCGCAAATTAGACATCGGCGCGTGAGTAATCACTCACCTAGCCGAATGTCAAGGTTTTATTGCGCTGCGATACTACCTTGAGCTAGATCGGCCGGTAGCCCAGCGAGCCGCGGATGCGGTTGATAATGAAGGTGCCGTCGCGACTCGACAGCACGCGCTCCAGATTGGTGGCGTCGATTTTGACGCTGGCAAACCGCGGTCCACTGATAACATCTTGCAAAGACGGCGCAAAAGCGTCGACTTCGGCCATCGTCGTCATCGCCCGGCTGTCCGCGATGCCGCAGGCCCTGGCAACGCCGACAAGGTCGGCGGAAGCGGCAGTATGGCTGACCTGTCCGCCGGTCTCGCCGTAGCATTCATTGTCGAGCACGATGATCGAGAGATTGACCGGCTTCTGCAGCCCGACGGTCGCCAGGCTCCCGATGCCCATCAGCATCTCGCCATCGCCTGTTATCACCGCCACCGGCAGGCTGGGCTGCGCCAGCGCGATGCCGAGCCCGATCATGACCGCGCCGCCCATGGCGCCCCACAGGTAGAAATTGCGATCGTGGTCGCCGGCGGCAGCGATGTCGTAGGTCGAGGCACCCAATCCGCCGACGGCGATGGCGCCGTTGCGATTCGCGAGCAGGCTGGAGACGACGGCGCGGCGGTCGAGGAGGTTTGCTTTGCTCATCTGGTAAACACCTTTGCCCCGATCAGGCGCTGCGACAGCAACACGGCGGTCGGCGTGCAGGCGTTATAGGCCTGTGCCGCGCCGGCCTCGACGACCTCCCGCACTTCCTGCGGATGCGATGCCCGCAATACCTTGATGCCGGACAGCTCGAACACGGCTTCCGTGCTCGATCCCATCGGTACTTGCCAGGGATTGAATTCGCCCCATTCGCCGCGCATCGTCACCAGCGTCAGGAATGGAAAGCGGAAGATTTGCGTCAGCGAGAACATGTTGATGCAATTGCCGACGCCGCTCGACTGCATCAACAGCACGCCGCGCTGGCCGCCGGCCCAGGCGCCGGCGAGCAAGGCCACGCCTTCTTCCTCCGTCGTCAGTACGATCCCGCGCATCGAGGATGAACCCACGACACGCTCGATGAGCTCCGAATGGCCGGCATCCGGCACGTAGGGCACCTGGCGGACATCGAAGCGCTGCAATATCGCAAAGATCTCCTCCGGCCAGGAGGCCGCAGGCTCAGTGGGTGCGTCAGTGCGGGCGTGCATTTGCATTTCCAGTCGGCTGGCGGGAAAGTGTTTTTGGTCGCGGGACTGTAGACGGCGCCGCGTTTTGCGGAAGAACAAAAACGGCATATCAGTCTTCACAATGAGTATGACAGCATGAATGCAGACGCGCGAGCACTCGCGGCCAGTTTCGACCTCGAGAAACTGACCCCGGAATTCTATGCCAACCCCTACCCGACTTATCGTGCACTGCGGGAGAACGAGCCGGTCAAGCGCCTGCCGAACGGCTCCTACTTCCTGACGCGCTATGATGACCTCGTCACCGCCTACAAGAACACCAAGGCCTTCAGCTCCGACAAGAAGAAAGAGTTCGCGCCCAAATATGGCTCGTCCCTGCTCTACGAGCACCACACCACCAGCCTCGTCTTTAATGACCCGCCGGCTCATACAAGGGTACGCCGGCTGATCATGGGCGCCTTGTCGCCACGCGCGATTGCCTCCATGGAGCCCGATCTGATCGCTCTGGTGGACCGGCTGCTCAATAACCTCGGCGCCAAAGGCGAGGTCGAACTGATCGGGGATTTTGCTTCGGCCATTCCGGTCGAGGTGATCGGCAACCTGCTCGACGTGCCCCGCGACGAGCGCGAGCCGTTGCGCGACTGGTCGCTGGCGATCCTGGGAGCACTGGAGCCCGTCATCAGCGCGGAAGTGTTCGCACGCGGCAACAAGGCGGTGGAGGATTTTCTCAGCTATCTCGAAACTCTGGTCGAGCGAAGGCGCGCCGAGCCCGGCAATCCTGACCGCGACGTACTGACGCGGCTCATTCAGGGCGAGGAGAATGGCGAGCGGCTGACGGCGAAGGAATTGCTGCACAATTGCATTTTTCTGCTCAACGCCGGCCACGAGACGACGACCAATTTGATCGGCAACGGACTGGTGGCGTTATTGGATTATCCCGAGGAGAAAAAGCGGCTGATCGAAAACCCCGCACTGATCAAAACCGCCGTTGAGGAAATGCTGCGCTACGAGAGCTCGAACCAGCTCGGCAATCGCATGACGGTGGAAACAGTTGAACTCGGCCGCATCACGCTCCCGGCGGGCACCCCGGTGACGCTGTGCATTGGCGCCGCCAATCGCGATCCCGCTCAATTCCCCGATCCGGAGCGCCTCGATGTCGCGCGCACGCCAAACCGCCATCTCGCCTTCGCCACCGGCGCGCATCAATGCGCCGGCATGGCGCTGGCGCGGCTCGAAGGCGCGATCGCGATTTCGCGGTTTTTGGCGCGGTTTCCACAGTACACGCTGAATGGCGAGCCGGTGCGCGGCGGCCGCGTGCGCTTCCGTGGGTTTTTGAGCGTCCCATGTGCGGTAGCCTAGGCCGTGGAAGAATTGCACAATCCTGCATCGCACAATCGCAATGGAGGTCGCGAGCTAAGGCGAACGATTTCTGCGTTTGCGCGTTGGATTGCCGGGCGACCAGGACTATGAGGGAGCTGAGGTCATGCTTCCGCGCGGCGTTCGCGTTGCAGCGCTTTTTCTCGGTGTCTCCACGATCGCGATGAGCGGCGGCGCGTCCGCCCAGGACCGAAGGCATGGCCCGGCTGGGGCCGCCGCGCCGGCAGCCCGACCAGCGGCACCGCCGGCCGCCATGGCCCGCCCAGCGGCACCGCCCGCTATGGCGCGCCCAGCGGCACCTCCGGCAATGGCTCGCCCTGCGGCACCTCCGGCAATGGCGCGGCCCGCCGCACCGGCGTTCCGTGCCACTCCCGCGCCACAGCGTCCGGCCATGGCACCGCGGCCGGCGCCGCATTTCGCCGCGCCGCCGCGCCCGGCCGCACCGCGCGTTGCAGGGCCACGACCCGAGATCCATCGGGGCGCGCCGCCGCAACGTCCGGCCATGGCGAGACCTGCCGAGCCGCGCATCGCCGCGCCATCGCGCCCGAGCACGTTGGGCGCACGGCCATCGCGACAGGAGCAGATCGAAACGCGTGCGCAACAGCGCGAGCAGCGCGTCCAGCAGCGACAGCAAATCGTGCAGGAGCGGCAGCGTGAGGTGCTGTCGCGCCAGAGCACAGAGCGCCAGAGCCGCATCGATCGCTTGCAGCAGCGCGTGCAGCATTTGCAGTCGCAAAAGCCGGAAGGCCTGCGGGCGCAGCGCGCGCAGGAAAGACTGCTGCAAACCCAAAACCGCCTGCTCCAGCGCGAGCAGCGTATCCAGCAAACCGATCAGGCGCGGCTGCAGCGGTTAGGACCACAGCCTTCGGCCGAACGACCCGCTGCCGCCGCTGCCATGCGGGCTGCAGCACGCGGGCGATTTGCCGCGCAGTTCCGCAGCAATGATGCTCTGCAAGCCCGAGCGGCGCTTACGGCGCGAGAGCACGGCTGGGCTCCCCGCCAAGCCTGGCGGCGCGGCCACCGCGCAGCGTTTGTACCTTGGCTCGGCCCGGTGTTCTGGCCCTACGCCTATTCCGATGTCTTCAATTATACCTTCTGGCCCAACGCCTACGATCCCGGCTACTGGGCTTACGCTTACGACGACTTCGTCGACACCGTGTTTTGGGGTGCGGACAGTCCGTATTCCGCTTACGCCGGATACCCGGACGCCGGCGCGGCGATCACCGAGCCTCGAGCGCGCGAACGCGCGGGCGTGAGCCGACAGACTCTCCGGCAATTGTGCGAAGATCCGGACAAGGGCGTGACCGCCTGGCCGATTGCGGAGATTACCCGCGCGGTACAGCCGACGGCTGAGCAACGCGCCTTGCTGGATGAATTGAAGACTGCGGCGGCAAGGGCTGCCGATGTGTTCAAGCAATCTTGCGCCGATACCTATGCGATGACGCCACCCGGCCGCTTGCGGGCGATGACCAACCGCGTCAGCGCTACGCTTGAAGCGGTGAGGATCGTGCGGCCGGCACTGGAGCGCTTCTATAATTCGCTTAGCGACGAACAACAGGCGCGTTTCAACGCGCTCGGTCCCAACGTCGGCGAGCGTGCGCAACAGCAGCCACAGCAGGAAGCGAATGCTCAGTCCGAGGGCTGCGGCGAGCCGAAGTCGAGCCTCACGCAGCTGCCAATCGAACGGATCGAGGCCGTGATACACCCTGCGGGAAAGCAAAAGGACGCGCTCGACCGCCTGAGCGAAGCGACGAATAAGGCGGTTGAAGGACTGCAAGCTGCCTGCCCGGACGACGTGCCGCTCACACCGGTCGGACGGCTGGAGGCGATGGAGCGGCGGCTCGAGGCGATGCTGCAGGCCGCCAGGCTGGTGCAGCCTGCATTGGATGAGTTCTATGCCTCGCTGAGCAGCGAGCAGAAGGCGCGCTTCAATACCCTGCCACAGATTGCAAGCCCCTAACCGCAACTTCGGCACAACCGCTTCGCTGATGAGGTGATCGAATGAGGCGACGACAGTTCATCGCGCATTTCGCCCGGCCAACCTCCAGTTGCCGGCAAGACGTGCGTGCGCGGCACCGTGACCGAGTATTCTTGATAATCGCAGTGAGCGGAATGGCATACATGCTGTCATCGCCTTCGGCCCTGCCTCAGACATCGCAGGGCACGGAGGCTGCCGCAGAGCAACAGGCGTTCAACAATGCCTGTCGAACCTGCCACGTGGTCAGGGATGGCGACAATCGGCTAGGCCCCAACCTGTACAAGGTCATCGGAAGGAAAGCAGGATCGCTGCCGGACTACAATTATTCCAGTGCGATGAAGGAGGCTGGCTTCGTCTGGGACGAGGAAAAGCTCGATCGCTTCATCGCAAACCCCGATCAGGTCGTGTCCGGCAACAGCATGAAGCCGTATAGCGGGCTCCCATCAAGCGACGACAGAAGAAAAATCATCGCCTTCCTTGCTCAACCGCGATAACCGGCAGCAGCCTAAACCACCGAACGATGCCGTTCGATGCAGGTCCGCAAAACCTCATCCATCGGCTTGCTCCACCAGTCGTTCGAGAAAATCTCGATCTCCGAATAACCGGCAAAGCCTTGGGCCTCGACGGCGGCGCGAACTGATTTGATGTCGATGACGCCGTCACCCATCATGCCGCGGTCGTTGAGGATGTCCTTTGTCGGCACCAGCCAGTCGCAGACATGGAACGCGAGCAGGCGGTCCTTGCCGGCGCGGGCGATGTGCGGGATCAATTCGGGATCCCACCAGATGTGATAGACGTCGAGCGCGAGGCCGAGCGCGCCGCTGCGTTGGGGATCGAGCGCATCGCAAATATCCAGCGCCTGTTTTGTGGTGTTCACGCAGGCGCGGTCGGCGGCATAGGCCGGGTGCAGCGGCTCGATCGCCAGCGGCATATTTGCTTGCTTGGCGTACTCCATCATCTCGGCGATGGCGTCGTGGACCTGGGTCCGCGCTGCCGCGATGTCCTTTGAAGCGCGACTTCCCGGCCGCGAGTATTGTGGCAGGCCGCCGACCACCAACACGATGCACGGCGCGCCCAGCGCCTTGGCCTCATCGACCGCGCGGCGGTTGTCATCGCGCACTTCGATGCGCCGCGCGGCATCCCCGACAAACATGCCGCCGCGGCAATAGCCCGACAGCCCCAACCCGGCCTCGCGCACCGCACGCGCCGCGCGATCGAGGCCGACGGCGGCGACCTGGTCGCGCCAGGGATCGATGGCACGAATGCCGTGGCGGGCGCAGGCCTCGACGATCTCTACGAGATCGCCCTGCTTGCGCACCGTCGCCGTATTCAGCGAGAGCCAGCGGTGATCGGAAGAAAAATCCCGCATCAGGGCTCAATGCCGCGCGTCGCCAGCACGGTCTTCATCCGCCGTGTCGCCAATTCCGGATTGGCGAGCAGGCCGGCTTTGTCGGCAAGCCGGAACAACTCGGCCAAGTGCAGCGTCGAGCGCGTGCTCTCCTGCCCGCCGACCATGGTGAAATGGTCCTGATGGCCGTTGAGATAGGCCATGAACACGATGCCGGTCTTGTAGAAGCGCGTCGGCGCCTTGAAGATGTGGCGCGACAGCGGCACCGTCGGCCCGAGCACGTCGTGGAAGCCGGCCTCGTCGCCCGCAGCCAGACGCGACAGCGCATAGGAGGCGGCCGGCGCAATGGCGTCGAAAATGCCGAGCAGCGCGTGCGAGAAGCCCTTTTCGTCGCCGGCGATCAGCTCGGCATAGTTGAAGTCGTCGCCGGTATACATCTTCACTTGTGGATCGAGCCTGCGCCGCATGTCGATCTCGCGCCGCTTGTCGAGCAGCGAGACTTTAACGCCATCGACCTTGGCGGCATTGGTGTTGATGATGCTAACAGCGACATCCATCGCCCTGTCGAGCTCCGCGGTGCCCCAGTAACCGGCGAGCGCCGGATCGAACATGTCGCCGAGCCAGTGGATGATCACGGGCTGACTGACCTGCGACAGCACGCGGTCATAAACCTTGGCGTAATCATCCGCGCCGCGGCCAAGCTTGGCCAGCGAGCGCGAGGCCATCAGGATGATCCGCCCGCCGGCTTTTTCCACCGCCGCAATCTGCTCCTCATAGGCGCGGATCACGTCATCGAGGCCTTTGGCATCCTCCGTGGCCAGATGATCGGTGCCGGCGCCGGAAAACACCAGCGCATTGCCCTTTGCCTTCGCCGCTTTTACCGAGCGCCGGATCAGTTCCAGCGAAGTCGGCCAGTCCAGTCCCATGCCGCGCTGCGCGGTATCCATCGCTTCGGCGACGCCAAGGCCAAGGTCCCAGACATGTTCGCGAAACGCAATGGTCTTGTCCCAGTCGATCGCGGCTGACAGCCACGGGTCGACGTCGGCCAACGGATCGGCCACCACATGGGCCGCGGAAAACGCGACACGATTAAGCGTGCCCTCGAGCTTTGCAGGAAAGCTCCGCGATGCCGCCAGGCGATAGGTCTCGATCGAACGCGCCGCAGTCGGAAGTTTCAACGACAGCGAAGACATCGGAGGGACTGGCTTGTTCATGTTTTTGATCCTCACACCTTGATCGGCGCGACGTCGATCCAGCGCCGCTCCTTCCAGCTCTGCAGCGCGCATTGCGCGAGCTGCACGCCCTTGGCGCCTTCCAGCAGCGTGAACGTGTAAGGCGCGTCCTCGCAGACGTGGCGAATGAACATTTCCCACTGCTCCTTGAAGCCGTTGTCGTAGACGGTGTTTTCCGGAACCTTCTGCCAGTCAGCATAGAAATCGTGGGTGCGCTTCTCGTCCGGATTCCATAGCGGCCGCGGCGTCGCCTGCCGTGCCTGGATCACGCAATCGGAGAGGCCCGCGACGGCCGAGCCGTGGGTGCCATCGACCTGGAAGGTGACGAGATCGTCGCGGTAGACCCGCGTCACCCAGGACATATTGATATGGGCGATCACGCCGCCTTTCAGCCTGAAGGTGGCGTAGGCGGAATCGTCCGCGGTCGCCTTGTACTTCTTGCCCCGTTCGTCATAGCGCTCGGGAATGTCGGTGTTGCCGAGGCAGGTCACGCTCTCGACTTCGCCAAAGAGGTTGTCGAGTACGTAGCGCCAGTGGCAGACCATGTCGAGAATGATGCCGCCTCCATCCTCGCTGCGATAATTCCACGACGGCCGCTGCGCTTCCTGCCAGCCGCCTTCGAACACCCAGTAGCCAAATTCGCCGCGCACCGAGAGCATGCGGCCGAAGAAACCGGAGTCGCGCAGGAACGCGAGCTTCTTCAGCCCCGGCAAAAACAGCTTGTCCTGCACCGTGCCGTGCTTGACGCCTTTGGCGTTGGCGAGCTTGACCACCGCCACGGCGTCTTCAAGATTGGTCGCAATCGGCTTCTCGCAGTAGACATGCTTGCCGGCGTTGATGGCCTTGGTCAGCAGCGAAGGCCGCGCCTGCGTGGTCGCGGCGTCGAAGAACACGGTGTCGTTCGTGTCAGCGAGCGCCTTGTCGAGATCGGCGGTGCAGCGCGCGATATCGAACTGCTTGGCGAGGCGGCCGACCTTGTCGGCGTCGCGGCCGACCAGGATCGGATCGGGCATGATGCGGTCGCCGTTGGAAAGCAGCACGCCGCCCTGATCGCGGATCGCGACGATCGAGCGGATCAGATGCTGGTTGAGCCCCATCCGGCCGGTCACGCCGTTCATGATCAGGCCGAGGCGTTTGGTCGTCATTGTGCTTGCTCCCTGAGAATTCTTGCTGTTGGCCGCTCCAGCGGCGAAAGCGTGGACCAGTCCGGATGGACTGCGGTTGCAAAACCGGGTGAGGTCAGCGATCCCGTCAGGAGATCGCCGTCGTGAATTGCGAGCCGGACCTTGTTCCCGGCCTGCTCGTAGAGATCGGGATGGGCGGATAGAAACGCCTTCGCCTCGCTGGCGGGCGTGTCGGCAAACCCGTCGACATAATGGTGGCCGTTGCGCTCGGCATGGGTAACGCCAATCAGGGCGCCGAGCGCGAGGTCTTGCTGCACGGCGAGGCCGGGCTGGCAGGTCAAGTCCTCGCCGGTGACGAAGAATCTTGCGCCGTTCGCGCTCCATTTGGCCGCGCGGGTCGCATTGACGACGGACTTGTAGATGCCCTTGCACGATTTCGAAGAGATGCCGCGATAGCCGAGCGCGCGTGCCACCGGGAAGGCGTCGTAGGAATCGTCGGCTTCATCGATGATGAAATTGCGGCCGGCGAGCGCGCCGAGCGGCGTCTGCCGCGTGATGTCGCGCGGCATCGGCTGCTCGACATAGAGCAGCTTTGCCGCAATCGGCTGCAGCGCGGCGTCACGGTCGAGGCGATCGACCAGTTCGCCAAGCGCTGAAAGATCGGCGTATTGCTCGTTGGCATCCAGCGTGACCTTGTAATCATGCGGCAATCTGGCGAGCTCGCAGCCGATGCGGATCAGGCGCGCCGCATCATGTTCGGGATCGCCGTTGAGCTTGAGCTTGAAATAGCGCGCACCGGCATTTTCTCTTCCGTCGGCAACGCCGCCCTCGCCTTCGATCTTGTCGTCCAGCCCGACCGTATGCCTGATCGCGACGCGCTCTAGCCGCCGGCGGCCGGCAAGGAAACGCGCGATCTCGTCGTCGTTCAGATCACGTGACAGCCGCGCATCGACGCCGGCTATATTTGCGGCCATGCCGTCGAAGAAATTCGCGCCCGTTGCGCGCAGCAACGCGTCCACAATGGCCTTGTCGATTTCGGCCGGGCCGTAAGCCGCGGCGAGCGGCGGGATGTCTTCCTTGGCACAGGCTTCGACCTGCGCTCCGATGCACGCGGCATGCAAGGCGAACGCCGTCGCGAAAGCGGAATGCGCCAGATAATGCTCGCGCGCGATGATGAGCGAACGCCTGAGTTCGTCGACGGTCTGCTCCGGGGCAAGCTGCGGTCGCTTGTCGAACCATTTCGCTACCAGAAACTCGGCGCTGGCGCCGGTCGCCATCCCTTTGCCTTCGACCTCGATCTCGACGCGCGCAAAAACCTGGCGCGCGGCATTGATGACCACCGCGCCAAACCGGAACGGCCGGGCAAACCGCACCGGACGTTCAAAAAAAGCAATATCGCGGACGGCCAAACGTAGCGGCATCGAAAGCCCTGTTAGTCCAGCGCGGCTTGGGTGAAGAAATGCTTGCGGATCCGCTGCACCAATTCGGTGAAGGCGGGATCGGCCATCGAGTCCAGCGAGCGCGGGCGCGGCAGCGGCACGTCGTAGATCGCCGCGATCGCGCCGGGCCGCTCGGTCATAACAAGCACGCGATCGGCGAGGAACACCGCTTCCGGGATAGAGTGCGTGATCAGGAGCACCGTCTTGCCGGTTTCGCGTTGGATCCGCATCAGTTCAACATTCATGCGCTCGCGCGTCATCGCATCGAGTGCACCGAACGGCTCGTCCATCAGCATGATTTTTGGATCGTGCACCAGCGCCCGGCAGATCGAAGCGCGCTGCTGCATGCCCCCGGACAATTGCCACGGCAGCTTCTTCTCAAAGCCCTCCAGCCCGACCAGTTTCAGCAACGCTTTCGCGCGCGGCAGATATTCGTCGCGCGGCAACCGCTTCATATCGATCGGCAGCATCACGTTGGAGAGGATGTTCCGCCAAGGCAGCAGCAGCGAGTTCTGGAACACGATGCCGACATTGCCGTGCGGCTTCGTCACCTGCTCACCTTCGACGAAGATTTCGCCGGTCGATGGGGCGAGAAGCCCGGAGATCATTTTCAACAGGGTCGACTTGCCGCAGCCGGACGGCCCGACCACCACGAAGAACTCGCCTTCGTTGATGTGGAAATCCAAAGGCTGCAGCGACGGCACATCGCCGTCGCGCGACCGATAGGTCTTGGACACGCCGGAGAGTTTTATTCCCGGTGTGCCGCTGCCTGCGCGATCCGACACCAGGCGCAGATGCGCGCCTAATTCGTCGATGCCGGACGGTTTGGTCATGGCACTCATTCAGCCAAGCCCGCTTAGGAGGTTTCTGTCGTCCCTGCGAAAGCAGCGACCCATACGCCGTGCCCTTTGGTTCGGGCACTTTGGTAGAGACCTTCTGCAACAACCAACGCCGGAGGGTATGGGTCCCCGCGTGCGCGGGGACGACGATGAGGGTGTCACAAGGCTACTCACGAACCGCCGTGGGGCAGATAGCCGTTGGTGTAAAACGCCTTCGGATTGTCCTTCGCCTTGGCATCGAGACCACCATATTCGACCATCAAGTTGACGGTATCGGTCATGTTCTGGTCGGTGACCTGGAACGGCCGCTTGCCCTTGGTTTCCGCCGTGCGATAGAGCGGGATCGTCAGCTCAAAGCCCTGGGTGAGCGTATCGATCTTGCCGCCCTTTGGGTTGGCGTCGAGGATCGACTGTGCCGCGGCCTTCGGGTCCTTCTCGGCAGCTTCGACCGCATTTGATGTCGCCGACATGAAGCGCTTGACGAGATCGGCGTTGGCCTTGACGTAATCGGCGTTGGCGATGATACCCGACGAGACCATGTTGATGCCGTAGTCGGCGAACTTGATCGGATAGACCTCCTTGCCCGTTGCATCCTTGATCTTCATCGACTGGTCCATGACATAGCCGAGCAGAAGGTCAGCTTGCCCGTTGATGACGGCGTTCAGCTTGGTCTGGGCGTCGCCGGCGACCGTCTGGAAATCGCTTTCCTTCAGGCCGGTCTTCTTGAGGAACAGCGGCCAGATCTGCGTCATGGAATCCGCCGGCGTGATCGCGACCGTCTTGCCCTTGATGTCTTCGGGCTTCCTGATGTTCTTGTCGACAAAACCCATCGCCGACATCGGGCTGGTTTGCAGCAGCACGCCGGTGGCGATAACAGGCGCGCCCTTCACCGCCGCGCGCATCATGGTAGGCACGTCGACATAGCCGAAGTCCGCCGTCTTGGCCGCAACGGCCTGCGTGGTCGCCGCCGAGCCGCGGCCTTCCTGAATTTCGAGATCGATATTCTCGGCAGCATAGATGCCCTTGGCCTTGCCGTAATAGAACGGCGCATGTTCGCCGTAGACGTACCAGTTGAGCATCAGCACCACCTTGTCCGCCGCCGACGCGGGAACCACGGCCAGCACCGTCCAGATCAGGGCGGCAAAAACCGCCGCTATCAATCGCACCATTGTAGTCCTCCCTCTGCGTGACTGCGGCCCTTGGCGGACCACTTTGTTGGTTCGTCTCTTACGAAGTGAAAACGATGTCCTCGCGCTGGCTGACATGCCAGGGGATGACGAAGCGTTCGATCCGGTCGACGATCCAGAACAGGATCACGCCGAGCAGCGCCAGGATCACCAAGGCTGCGAACATCGTCGGCAGGTCAAAAGTTCCGATCGAGCGCTGCATCACATAGCCGATGCCGGAGTTCGAGCCGACGAACTCGCCGACGACGGCGCCGACCACCGCCAGCGTCACCGATACTTTCAGCCCGGAAAAGATCGCCGGCATCGCATGCGGCAGATTGACCGCGCGGAACACCTGGAAACGGCTGCCCTGCATCGCGCGCGCGAGATCGACCATATCGGGGTCGACCGATTTGAACCCCTGCACCGCTGAGACCACTACCGGGAAGAAACCGAGCAGGAATGCCGAGATCACCTTCGGGATGATGCCGAATCCGAACCAGACCACGAACAGCGGCGCGATCGCGATCTTCGGGACCGATTGCGAGAACACCAGCAGCGGATAGACGTAGCTTTCCACCGTCTTCGATCCCGCGATGAGCATCGCCACGGGAATGCCGAACGCGGCCGACAAGAGGAAGCCGCAAATGGTGGCGTAGGTCGTCGGCCACGCCTGCCGCAGCAGTTCAGGCCAATCGGTCCTCAGCACCGCGACAACATCGCCCGGCGCCGGGATCTGGTAGGCGGGAATGTGGAACAGCCGGATCGTCAAGTCCCAGGCGACCACGATGAAAATCAGGAACAGAAACGGCCGCACCCACGCCGCGTTCAGCGCTTTCGACAGGCCCCCTGGAGCCTTCGGTTCCGCCACGCTTCCGCTCCCTTGCTTCTCGTCGTCGAGCAGAAATTAACCCGTTGGATAAATACTGTCCAGCCCCTTTCCTGCGGTAAGATGTCGTTCCGGCTTGAGCCGGAACCCATAGCCACGATGTTGATTGTTGCGCCGGCTATCAACTCCCACCGCCCAAAATCGAGCGGCGGCAGAGTATGGGTCCCGGCTCAAGGCCGGGACGACAACGTCAAACCGTCTGATGCGCCCGCGCCTGCGCCTTCGGCTTCTCCTCGCCGAACGCAGCCGTCGATTTTCCAGTCAGCGCCGCCAGCACCAGCGCGATCATGTGCTCCAATCGCTGGTCGCGGGCTTCCTTGCTTAGGAGATCGCGGCCGAAGATCACGCTAAGCGTGGCGCTGTTCGACAGATAGAAAAAGCACAGCGCGGCGATCGAAATATAGAGCTGCACCGGATCAACTGCGACGCAGAAGTCGCCGGTTTCGACGCCGCGCGTCACCACGGTGCGGATCATCTCGACGAACGGCGAATGCATCGACTTGACCTTGGTCGAGCGCTTGAGATGGCGCGCCTTCGCCATGTTC
Source organism: Bradyrhizobium sp. (assembly GCA_045811565.1). Lineage (GTDB taxonomy): Bacteria > Pseudomonadota > Alphaproteobacteria > Rhizobiales > Xanthobacteraceae > Bradyrhizobium. The sequence goes on along the minus strand of JBJMTR010000048.1, from coordinate 1,195 downwards.
TCGTTGTTGAGCAGCGCCAGGAATTCCGGGTTGCGGAGGAAATAGTTCCAGGTGAAGTCGATCAGGCGCGCAATTGCTTCGGGCGGATCGAGATGTTCGAGGTCGAGCCCCCGCTCCTCGGCGCGGATCTTCTCGTAGGCACCCTCGAGCACCTCGAGATAGAGGTCCTCCTTGTTGCCGACGTGGTAATACAGCATGCGCTTGTTGGCGCCTGCCTTCTCCGCGATCCGGTCGACACGCGCGCCGGCAAGGCCGTGGGCGGCAAATTCCTGCTTCGCCGCCTCGAGAATGCGGATGCGCATGCCCTCGGGGTCGCGCTGCCATTTCAAGATTCGCTTTGCCTTGGCCAAATCGATCGCTCAATCATTGCTGGAGCACCGGATGTAGCATGGACGACGCCGTTTGAGAATTATTCATGTCGCGCGGCGTTTCCGAACGGCCGTGAGCTGAAATGACCGTCTATTCGGCAATGAGTCCGCCCGCTGGCGTTCCGGCTCGATCCCGAGACGGCCCAGCATCTCGCGCTTGTGGCGGGCAACTGTGTCGGCTGGGCCGGACACGCCATGCGGGCTCACCCATGAGGGTCTCCGGTCAAACTGCTCGACGGGCAAATCAGCAACTTGGCGTCCAGCCCCGTTGCGAAAAATTTTTCGCTTTCCTGCTTACCCAAATCACTTCTACAAGCCCCGCCGTCCAATCCCGAACGAGGGGCGTATCGCGATCGTCACGAACGCGGGATGGGATGCGGTGGACGCAGCGGCGTCGGGCGCGCAAATGTGTTCGCAGGGCGGTCTCCCGTGAGCGAACAACAGCGCGCAAGACGAACGGCGTTTGTTGCGTACGGCAAAACCGTGTGGTCCCGACACCCGTTGCTGGTGCCAAGCTGTCGGTGGCGAGCTCGATCCAACCGGATCCTGTCAGCCTCAAGCCGGCAGCGACGGCGACAAGACGAATTCGTCGCCGGGGAGAGCGCGGCATAAGCCGTAAAGCCATTGCGCAGGGAATGCCGGAGTGCCTCCGCTGAACCTGTATGCTCGTGTGCGCTTTTCTTTGTGCACTTTTGCACACGAGACCGCGGGTGCAGCGCGCACCCGGCATTCCCTGCTCCCTCTGATGTCGAGGGACAACGTTCATGCAAACCTCGGGCGCTATCCGCGCCGCGAGAAGGCGAACGTATAGTTGGTTTTCGAAAATT
>JBJMTR010000047.1:0-7414 GCA_045811565.1 Bradyrhizobium sp. | reverse complement strand
GTCCAGCACACTGCATGGCGCATGCGAGAACGGTGTCGGATTGATCTGATGCCGTTGGCCGGCACCGGCGGTTCCCGCAACGCTCATTCCAACCAAGAGGACTGTCAGACGGATAACGATGCGCCGGAGCATGAAACGAGCCCTCGAAAGCGGTTTGGTAAACATGATACTCGTCCCCGCTAGCATCAAGCCTGACCGGGTTCACTTCCCCGTTGATGGCCAATGCTCCGCCGTTGGAAGGCTGCGGCGTACCGGGTCCCCGCTTTCGCGGAGGACGACAGTATCAGAGGTATCAGCGCTCCTACGCCTGCTTCTTCACGTCCTTGACGCTTGAAAAAGCGATGCCCTCGGCGCGCTCTCGGGTGTAGCCGAGGTAGAATTCATTCTTGGCCAAGAACACCGGATCGCCGTCGACGTCATCGGCGACGCCGGAACCGTTGGCGGCGATAAAAGCGTCCAGCTTCTTGCGGTCGTCGGACGAGATCCAGCGCGCCAGCTGGAATTCAGATACCTCGAACTCCACCGGCAGGGAATATTCGGCATCCAGGCGGGCCTTGAGTACATCGAGCTGCAGCGGACCGACGACGCCGACCAGCGCCGGCGCGCCGTCGCGCGGGCGGAACACCTGCACCACGCCCTCCTCCGACATCTGCTGCAGGGCTTCCTTCAATTTCTTCGCCTTCATCGCGTCCGTCAGCCGCACTCTTCGGACAATTTCCGGCGCGAAGCTCGGCACGCCTACGAAGGTCAGGTCCTCGCCCTCTGTCAACGTATCGCCGATCCGCAGCGTGCCGTGGTTGGGAATTCCGACAACGTCGCCTGCAAAGGCTTCATCGGCGACCGAGCGATCTTGCGCGAAGAAGAATTGCGGCGATGACAGCGACATGTTCTTGCCGGTGCGCACCAGCTTTGCCTTCATGCCGCGACTGAGTTTTCCGGAGCAGAGTCGCGCGAACGCGATGCGGTCGCGGTGGTTCGGGTCCATATTGGCCTGGATCTTGAACACAAACGCGCTCATGCGCGGCTCGGCGGCCTCGACCTTGCGCAGGTCAGAATCCTGCGCACGTGGCGCCGGTGCAAATCTGCCCAGGCCCTCCAGTAAATCGCCAACGCCGAAATTGCGCAGCGCGCTGCCGAAATAGACCGGGGTCAGATGGCCCTCGCGAAACGCAGCGAGTTCGAACGGCTTGCAGGCTTCCGACACCAGCGCCAGTTCGTCCTTGATCTCGCCGACGTCCAGATTGGCGTTGCGGCCGGCGAGATCGGCGATATCGATCTGCTCGGTGGCGCCGGTCTTGGCACCGCCGCCTTCGAGCAGGCGCACGCCGCCATTGACGACGTCGTAAGTGCCAAGGAAATCGCGGCCACGGCCAACCGGCCAGGTCATCGGCGTGGTATCGAGCGCCAGTGTCTTTTCGATCTCATCCAGCAGCTCGAAGGTGTCGCGGCTCTCGCGGTCCATCTTGTTGATGAAGGTAATGATCGGGATGTCACGAAGACGACACACCTCGAACAGCTTTCGTGTCCGCGCCTCGATGCCCTTGGCCGCATCGATCACCATGACCGCGGAATCGACCGCGGTCAGCGTGCGATAGGTGTCCTCCGAAAAGTCCTCGTGGCCTGGGGTGTCCAAAAGGTTGAATACCAGGCCCTCGAATTCGAAGGTCATCACTGACGTGACCACGGAGATGCCACGCTCTCGCTCGATCTTCATCCAGTCGGAACGGGTATTCCGTCGTTCACCCTTGGCCTTGACCTGGCCTGCGAGGTTGATGGCGCCGCCGAACAGCAAGAGCTTTTCAGTCAGCGTGGTCTTGCCGGCGTCCGGGTGAGAGATGATCGCGAAGGTGCGCCGTCGCGCCACTTCATCTGAAAGCGGCGAGCGGAACTGCGATTCGGCTGTGACGGCAAGATCGGACATGGGGCTGAGCGTTTGGCAGGGAAATCAGGCTGGATCAAGCGGACATCGCCCATATAGGGATTTTGCCGCGGTTCTCCAGCGGGCTAGCGCAGTATCAACACCGCCCAATAGGCCAGCGCGGCCACCAGTGCGGCGGCCGGAATGGTGATCACCCAGGCGTAGACGATCGAACTCGCCACGTTCCAGCGCACCGCCGAAACCCGTCGTGCCGAGCCGACGCCGACGATAGCTCCGGTAATGGTGTGGGTCGTGGAGACGGGAACCCCGAGATAGGTCGCCATGAACAGGGTCGCGGCGCCGCCGGTTTCCGCGCAAAACCCTTGCATCGGCGTCAGGCGGGTGATTTTCAGGCCCATGGTGCGGACGATCCGCCAGCCGCCCATCAGGGTGCCCAGCGCCATCGCCGCCTGGCACGCCAGCACCACCCAGAACGGGATCTCAAAATGCTCGCCGAGATGACCCTGTGAATAGAGCAGCACCGCGATGATTCCCATGGTCTTCTGCGCGTCGTTGCCGCCATGGCCCAATGAATACAGCGACGCCGAGACGAATTGCAGGATGCGGAAGGCGCGATCGACCGCAAATGGCGTCGAGCGCACCGACAGCCAGGACACGATGGCCACCAGCACCAGCGCCAGCAAAAATCCCACCAGCGGCGACAGTACGATCGCGAGCAGCGTTTTTGACAAACCGCTCCACACCGCCGCCGAAATTCCCGCCTTCGCCATTCCGGCGCCGACGAGACCACCGATCAGTGCGTGCGAACTGGAGGACGGTATTCCGAGCGCCCAGGTGATCAGGTTCCAGACGATGGCGCCAACCAGAGCGGCAAAGATCACCGTCGCATCGACGATATCAGGCTCGATGATGCCGGTGCCGATGGTGTTGGCGACATGAAGCCCGAACACCAGGAAGGCGACGAAGTTGAAAAACGCCGCCCAGAGCACCGCATATTGCGGCCGCAACACCCGCGTCGACACGATTGTGGCAATCGAATTTGCGGCGTCGTGCAGTCCGTTGAGGAAGTCGAACAGCAGCGCGACCGCGATCAATATGACCAGAACGGGAAGACCAAGGGAGGCATCCACCTGATGGCCCTGCCCTATACCTGTTCGATCACGATTGAGTTGATCTCGTTGGCGACGTCGTCGAAGCGGTCCGCCACTTTTTCCAAGTGGTCATAGATCTCCGCACCGACAATGAAATCCATCGTGTTGGCATTGCGGTGCTTGAGGAACAGTTCCTTCAACCCGATATCGTGGAGGTCGTCGACCCGGCCTTCGAGCTTTGTCAGTTCCTCGGTGATCTGGGTCAGCATGGCGACATTTTCGCCGATCGATTTCAACAGTGGCAACGCGCGGCCGACGAGGTTGGCGCACTCGACCAGCAGCGTTCCCATCTCACGCATCGGCGGCTCGAACGAACGCACCTCGAACAGCACCACCGCCTTCGCGGTCTGCTGCATCTGGTCGATCGCATCGTCCATCGAAGTGATGAGATTTTTGATGTCGCCACGGTCGAACGGCGTGATGAAGGTGCGGCGGACCGCGGTCAGCACCTCGCGGGTGATATTGTCGGCGTCGTTCTCGAACTGATTGACGCGCTGGCAGAAGACCGGGGTTTCCTCTCCGCCGCGGAGCATGTCCTGCAACGCCTGTGCGCCCTGCACGACCGTTTGGGAGTGCCTGGCAAACAGGTCGAAAAATCGCTCCTCTTTGGGCAAAAAGGCACGAAACCAACGCAACATGTGCAAAGTCCATTGTTTTGGATCGGCCGCCCGGGCGACCCGTCACAAAACTGTCATAGACCATTTCGAGGGGAAAGCGCGACCGTGCCGCCGGCGGAGCGCGGTCATCCACCGCTTTGTAAGCCCGCGAAATATCTCCAAATCTGACGGTTACAGCGACCGCCGCAGGTAATGCGCGATCTCGCCGATCACGCCGCGGCGGAAGGTCAGCACGCAGGCAACGAAGATGACGCCCTGGATCACCGTCACCCACTGCCCGAAGCCGGCGAGATATTGCTGCATGGCGATAATGACGAAGGCGCCGACCACCGGCCCGAACACGGTGCCGAGTCCTCCGACCAGCGTCATCAGCACGATTTCGCCTGACATCGTCCAATGCACGTCGGTGAGTGAGGCGTTCTGCGCGACGAACACCTTTAGCGAGCCGGCAAAGCCCGAAATCGTTCCGGAGAGGATATAGGCCATTAGCTTGTACTGGTCGGTCTTGTAGCCAAGCGAGATCGCGCGCGGCTCGTTCTCGCGGATCGCTTTCAGCACCTCGCCGAACGGCGAGTTGATGGTGCGGTAGATCAGGAGGAAGCCGCCGAGGAACCCGGCCAGCACCACATAGTAGAGCACCGTCGGTTTGGAGAGATCGAAAATCCCGACCAGATGACCCTGCGGAATGCCCTGGATGCCATCTTCACCATGGGTGAACGGCGTCTGCAGATAGATGAAATACAGAAGCTGCGACAGCGCCAGCGTGATCATCGAGAAGTAGATGCCCTGGCGGCGGATCGCGACGATGCCGGTGATGACGCCGAGCGCGGCGGCACCGGCAGTGCCGATGAGGATTCCGAGTTCCGGCGGCACGCCCCAGACTTTCAGCGCATGCGCGGAGAAATAGCCGGCGGTGCCCAGAAACATCGCGTGGCCGAACGACAGCAAGCCGCCATAACCGATCAGGAGGTTGAACGCGCAGGCGAGCAGCGCAAAGCACAGCGCCTGCATCACGAAGAACGGGTAAATGCCGCTCATCGGCACGAGCGCCAGCAGCACCGCCATCGCGGCGAACACGATCATCTCGTCGCGCATCGCGCGTGGGGTTACTGGCAGTGTGTCGTCGGTCAATGCTGACATATCAAGCCGCCCGTCCGGTCAGTCCCGTTGGCTTCACCAGCAACACCAGCACCATCAAAACAAATACCACGGTGTTGGAAGCCTCGGGATAAAAGTATTTGGTCAGTCCTTCGATCACGCCGAGGGCGAAACCGGTGATCACCGATCCCATGATCGAACCCATGCCGCCGATCACCACCACGGCGAACACGACGATGATGAGATCGGCGCCCATCAGCGGCCGGACTTGGTTGATCGGTGCCGACAGCACGCCGGCGAGCGCGGCAAGGCCGACGCCAAGTCCGTAAGTCAGCGTGATCATCCGCGGCACGTTGATGCCGAAGGCGCGCACCAGCGTCGGGTTTTCGGTGGCGGCGCGCAGGTAGGCGCCGAGCCGCGTGCGCTCGATCAGGTACCAGGTAGCCAGACAGACCACCAGCGAGAACACCACGACCCAGCCGCGGTAGATGGGCAGGAACATGAAACCGAGATTCATGCCGCCCTTCAGTTCGTCCGGGATCGCGTAAGGCAGGCCGGACGAGCCGAAATAGTTTTGGAACACGCCCTGCACGATCAGCGCGATGCCGAACGTCAGCAATAGCCCGTAGAGATGGTCGAGCCCGGCGAGCCATTGCAGCATGGTCCGCTCCAGGATCATGCCGAAAATGCCGACCACAATGGGTGCGATGATCAATGCCGGCCAGTATCCGATACCGGCGACATTCAGCAGGAAATACGCGCAGAAGGCGCCCATCATATACAGCGCGCCATGGGCAAAATTGATGATGTTGAGCATGCCGAAGATCACGGCGAGCCCCAGACTGAGCAGCGCGTAGAACGAGCCGTTGATCAGTCCCACCAGAAGCTGTGCGTAGAGAGCCTGCATCGGCTTAGCACTCGATCTCGTTGTGACGCGGGATGGACCCGCCGGCACAAGGCCGGCGGGCAAGCATCGTTACTTCTTTACCAGCGGACAGGCGCTTTCTGAAAGCGGCCTGAACGCCTGCTCTCCAGGGGTCGTTCCGACCAGCTTGTAGTAATCCCATGGTCCCTTGGATTCAGACGGTTTCTTGACCTCGAACAGATAAGCGGGGTGAATCTTGCGGCCATCTGCGCGGATCGTGCCCTGGCCGAACAGCGGATCGTCTGTCGGCATCGACTTCATTTTGTCGACCATCTTGATGCCGTCGTGCGGATTGCCGCCCATCGCCTCGAGCGCCTTGAAGTAATGAACCAGGCCCGAATAGACGCCGGCTTGCACCATGGACGGCTTCGCCTTGTTCTTCATGCGATCGGAAAAGCGTTTGGAAAACGCTCGGGTACCATCGTTCATATCCCAGTAGAAGGTCTCGGTGAAGTTCAGGCCTTGGGCTACGTTCAAGCCGAGCGAGTGAACATCGGTAATGAACAGCAGAAGGCCTGCGAGTTTCTGGCCTCCCGCGACAATACCAAATTCCGAAGCCTGCTTGATCGAGTTGGTGGTGTCACCGCCCGCATTGGCGAGCCCGACGATTTTCGCTTTGGACGCCTGCGCCTGCAGCAGGAACGAAGAGAAGTCCGACGAATTTAGGGGGTGCTTGACGGCGCCAAGCACCTTCCCGCCTGACTTCACCACGACCGCGCTGGTGTCGCGCTCCAGCGCCGCGCCGAACGCGTAATCGGCGGTCAGGAAGTACCAGGTGTCGCCACCGGCCTTCACAAGGGCTTGGCCGGTGCTGTTGGCAAGCATGTAGGTGTCGTAAACCCAATGAATTGTGTTTGGCGAGCATTGGGCATTGGTCAGATCCGACGACGCCGCGCCGGTATTGATCATGATGGAGTTCTTCTCCCTCACCAGATTATTGACCGCAAGCGCAACGCCTGAGTTCAGCACGTCCATGAAGATGTCGACTTTTTCGACATCGACCCATTGCCGCGCGATGGTGGTCGCAATATCAGGCTTGTTTTGATGATCGGCGGAAATCAAATCGATCTTCCAGCCCTTGGCCGCGAGCCCTGAATCCTCAATCGCCATCTGGGCCGCCAGGGTAGAGCCCGCACCGCCGAGGTCAGAGTACAATCCCGAATTGTCGGTCAGCACGCCGATCTTGACGGTCTTGTCCTGGGCAAACGCGCCGCCGCCCACGGCAAATGCCAGCGCGGTGCCGAAAAAGAGGGCTGAAATTCCTTGTTTCATATTTTCTCCGTGAGTCCTGCCTGAGATTCTTGTGTTTTAAATGCCGAGATAGGTGTGGAGCTTGCCCATGTTGGCCTGCAGCTCCGAGTTTGCGAAACCGTCGATCACCTTGCCGTGCTCTACGATGTAGTAGCGATCGGCGACGGTCGAGGCGAAGCGGAAATTCTGTTCGACCAACAGGATGGTGAAACCTTCCGACTTCAGCCGCGCGATCGTGTGGCCGATCTGCTGGATGATGACCGGCGCCAGACCTTCGGTCGGCTCGTCCAGCATCAAAAAGCGCGCGCCGGTGCGCAGGATTCGCGCGATCGCGAGCATCTGCTGCTCCCCGCCTGAAAGTTTTGTACCCTGGCTGTTGAGACGCTCCTTCAGATTCGGGAACAGGTCAAAGATCTGATCGAGCGACAGGCCGCCGGCCCGCACAATCGGCGGCAGCAGGAGATTTTCGCGAACGTCGAGGCTTGCGAAAATG
>JBJMTR010000046.1:0-14858 GCA_045811565.1 Bradyrhizobium sp. | reverse complement strand
TGCACCGTGTCGCAGAACTCGGCGAGACGGTCGGCAAGCCGCAGCGTTGCCGGGCTGGCATCAGGGGAGGCCACCAGCGCCACTTCGGTGCGGTCGATCGGCGCAAAACCGTCTTTTGCGGTCAACACGCGATGATCCGCCTGGATCGCCATTTCCGAAAGGATGCTCAATCCCATGCCGGCGGCGACCGCGGCCTGAATGCCGGCGAGGCTCGACGAGGTATAGGCCATGTGCCAGGCGCGGCCGGCGCTTTCCAGCGCATGGATCGCGCGCGTGCGATAAAGGCAGCCGGTGGGAAATCCGATCAGCGGCACGGAGCCTGTGGTCGTGTGGCGCGGATGCGTCTTGCTGGTAACCCAGTGCACGCGCTCCGGCCACACCGCGATGCCGCCTTTTTCGTTCGCGTCGCGCTTGAGCAGCGCCAGATCCAGCTCGCCGCGTTCGAGATCGCGCTTGAGATACGTGCTTTGATCGGCGCGCACATCGAGCCGCAATCCGGGATGCGAGCGCGAAAACGACGCCAGCAATTTGGCCAGCCGATAGGCGGCGAAATCCTCGGGGATGCCGAGCCGCACCGCGCCTTCATTGCCAGGCCGCGCCAGCACGTCGCGGGCTTCCTCGGCGAGCGACAGCAGGCGGCGTGCGTAAGAGAGCAATCGCTCGCCGGCTTCGGTGGGCGTCACGTCCTTGCCGTTGCGGTTGAGCAGCGGCCGGCCGACATCGTCCTCCAGACGCTTGATCTGTTGGCTGACGGTGGACTGGGTGCGGTGGACGCGTTCGCTGGCGCGCGTAAAGCCGCCGGCATCGACGACCGAGACGAAACTGCGAAGCAGCTCCAGATCGAACATGCGATGGCTCCCCTGAAATGTCTCTATTCATAAATCCACTGGATGTTAGTTTATCATTTAATTTCCAAATGGCAAGGCGCGGGCCTAAACAATGGGCAAAGGAGACTTGCCATGTCCCTCGCGCCCTCGGTCGCGGTCCCCCGCGCCCGTTTCAACCCGCTGCCGCTCTATGTCGTCCTGTTCTGCCTGCTCTGGAGCTTTGCCTTTGTCGCCGGCAAGATCGGCGTCACCGATTGTCCGCCGCTGATCCTGCTCACCGCGCGGTTTTCGCTGGCGGGCGTCCTGATCCTCGGTATTTCCGCGATGCGCGGCGAGGAATGGCAGCTCACCTGGCGCGATGCCGCCGTTTTCGCGGTCCTCGGCGTCGCCAACAACGCGCTGTATCTCGGGCTTGGATACACCGGATTGCAGACGGTGTCCGCCGGCCTCGGTGGTCTCATCGTCAGCGCCAATCCGGTGTTCACGGCGGTGCTGGCGGCGGTCTTCCTCGGCGAGGCGCTGACCTGGCGCAAGATCGCGGGGCTCATGCTCGGCATCGCGGGCGTTGCCTTCATCGTCTGGCATCGCATCTCGGTCGGCACCGACAGCTTTCACGGCATCCTGTTCACGCTGGCGTCCTTGGCCTCGATCGTAGCAGGCACCATCCTGTTCAAGCTGCTTGCGCCGACGGGCAGCCTGTGGATCGGCAACGGCATCCAGAATTTGGCCGGCGGATTGGCACTATTGCCGTTCGCGTTCACGCTCTCCAGCTTTGGCGATATCGTGCCGAGCTCGCGGCTACTCGGTGCGTTCGCGTTCCTCGTGCTCGGCGGATCGATCCTGGCCTATCTGTTGTGGTTTCATCTCCTGAAAGCCTGCGGCGCGACGGCGGCGAGCGCCTATCACTTCCTGATGCCGCCGCTCGGCATGGTGTTCGCCTTCCTGGTGCTCGACGAGCACGTCGAATTCCGCGATCTCCTCGGGATCATTCCGGTGGCGCTCGGCATTTATCTCGTAACCCGTCCGGCCGCCGCGGCGAGCCCATCCGCCAGGAGCAAACCATGACAATATCCATCACGCTGGTCGGCGGCCCCACCGCACTGATCGAAATCGACGGCTTTCGCCTGCTCACCGATCCCACCTTCGATGCGCCCGGCACCTATCAATTGCCGCATGTGAAGCTCGAGAAGCTGACGGGGCCCGCGCTGAGCGCGAAAGAAATCGGCGATGTCGATGCGGTGCTGCTCAGCCATGACCAGCATTCGGACAATCTCGACACTTCGGGGCGGGACTTTCTTGGGAAAGCAAAGCGCGTTCTGACAACGCAAGTCGGCGCCAAACGGCTTGGCGGTCACGCCGAGGGCCTTGCGCCCTGGGCCACCGCCGAACTGGCCGGCAAGAACGGGAATTTGCTGACGATCACCGCGACGCCCGCGCGCCATGGTCCGGCCGGGATCGAGCCGCTGGCCGGCGATGTCATCGGCTTCGTGGTCTCCTCGGTCAAAAGCCGCAGCCGGCCGATCTACATCAGCGGCGACACGGTATGGTATGACGGCGTTGCCGAGGTCGCAAAACGCTTCAGGTGCGGCGTGGTGCTGCCGTTCGCGGGCGCGGCGCAGACCCGCGGCCCCTTCCATCTCACCATGGATACCAACGACACGATCGAAACCGCGCGCGCATTCCCGGATGCCGTAATCGTGCCTGTGCATACCGATGGGTGGGCGCACTTCCGCCAAAGCGCGAGCGATCTGCGTGCATCGTTCGATACGCTCGGCTTCGGATCGCGTTTGCGGATTCTCGAGCCTGGAGTTGCCACTGTGATCGAGATGTCATCCTGATCGTGCGCACGTGAGGCAGCCCGCGCCTCGGACAGCTTTCCGCCGGGAACCGAACCGTATCAGGTTCGTTGTCGCGGCGGCTGGACCAGGCATGGCGCAACGCAACAAGACCACCGCGAAAAACCACAGGAAGTCCGGCGAGAGCTCGGCGGCGAAGGTTGGGGCTCGCCGGCCGTTTGATTTCAAGCAGTTTCTGAAATCGCTCGGGCCCGGCCTGATTACCGGCGCGTCCGATGACGACCCGTCCGGAATCGGCACCTACAGCCAGGCTGGCGCACAGCTCGGCTATGGCATCGGGTGGACCATGCTGCTCACGTTTCCGCTGATGGCGGCGATCCAGGAAATCTCCGCACGCGTCGGCCGTGTCACCGGGCACGGCATCGCCGGCAATGTGAGCCGGTATTATCAGGCGCCGCTGCTGAACGTGGTGGTGACGCTATTGGTCATCGCCAACGTCATCAACATCGCGGCCGATCTCGGCGCGATGGCGGATGCGACCAAATTGCTGATCGGCGGCCACAGCATCGTCTACGTAGTGTTGTTTGGCGTGACCTCGGTCACGGCGCAGATTTTCCTCGCATACAAGCACTACGTGTCGGTCTTGAAATGGCTGACGCTCAGCCTGTTCGCCTATGTCGCCGCATTGGCGGTTGCGCATATTTCGTGGAGCGAGGCGCTCGCCGGCGCGTTCGTCCCCCGTCTCACCTGGAGCGCGGACTATTTCACCACCATCGTCGCGATCTTCGGCACCACGATCTCGCCCTATCTGTTCTTCTGGCAGGCCTCGCAGGAGGCCGAGGACCAGCGCGTCGACGCGCACAAGCATCCGCTGGTCGAACGGCACTATGGCGCGAAAAAGGAATTTTCTCGCATCCGCGCCGATACCATCGTCGGTATGGCATTTTCCAACCTGATCGCGCTGTCGATCATCGTCACTACCGCCGCCACGCTGCATGCCTCAGGCAAGACCGATATCCAGAGTTCGGCGCAGGCTGCCGAAGCACTGCGTCCGATCGCCGGCCAATTCGCGCAGGTGGTTTTCGCGCTGGGCATCGTCGGCACGGGGCTACTGGCCATCCCGGTGCTTGGGGGTGCAACCGCTTACGCCGTCGGGGAAGGCCGGCGATGGCCGGTCGGCCTTGGCCGCAAGCCGAAAGAGGCCGCCGCGTTCTACGCGGTGCTGGCGCTATCGGCCGCGTTTGGCATCGCGCTCAACTTCACCTCGATCAACCCGATCTCGGCGCTGTACTGGAGCGCGGTCGTCAACGGTGTGCTGGCCGTCCCCGTGATGGTCTTGTTGATGTTCATGGCGCGCCGCAGGGATGTGATGGATCGTTATGTCGTCGGCGGTCCGCTGTATTGGCTGGGTTGGCTTTCGACCGCGGCGATGCTGCTTAGCGTGCTGGCGATGATGGTGGGATTTTTCGTCGGTAACTCTTAGTCCTTCCGGAACACGATCGAAGCCATCCAGCCGGTCATCAGCGCCATGGCGGCGGTCACCAACCCATACACAAAGCCGTTCTGCCGCGCGGTGGTGGCGACGAATTGTTCGAACCCGACCTTGACGATCTCGAACGCGCTTTCAGTCCTGGTCACCAAGGCGCCATCGGCGAACAGCTTGATTTCGACGTCGTAAGTGCCGATCGGCACCTCCGCCGGCAGCGGAATGCCAGTACGAAACAGCGTCGGCGTCAGGAACGTCACCGCCGAAGTCTCCTCGCGATACAGGCCATGTTCGCGGCGCAGCCGCACGAAGGCGCTGCGGAAGGCATCATTGGGAACGACGTCGGCATAATCAGGGCCGACGCGCTGCGTCAGCAGCACATTGTTGAGGCCGAGCTGCTGGCGGCGCTGCACTTCGGAGGAGGCGATGGCGTCGAACGGGCGGTTGGAAAACAGCGCGAGATAGGTCGGCACTTTCAAGAACTGCCGGTAATCGGTGTTGATCCAGATGCCGAATTTGCGTTCCTTGCGGCGCGTCACCATGTCGGCGCGCGGGCCGGCAACCGTCACCACGAGGTCGTAACTGTTGCGGTTGGTCGGCGTATTGGCGTCCTTCTCCACCGAGCCGAACAGCACCAGCTCCTCGCCGGAATAGTTCGGCGTTACCGTCACCCGGTGGTTCGAGACCGACACGATCAGCCGCTCCGCGCGCGCCGGTGAGGCCGCGAGTGCTGTGGCCACAAGGCCAGCCAGTAACAGCGAGGCGCGGGCGATCATGGCGCGCCTCCACTTTCGCGGATGGTGAAGAGATCCTCAGGCCTGATCACGAGCTCGATCGCGAAACGGAGTCCGACGGCGAGAACCAGCAGCCCCAGCAGCAGCCTCAGATGTTCGCCGCGGATTTTTTGCCCCGCCCGCGCGCCGAACTGGGCACCGGTCACGCCGCCGACCATCAGGATCAGCGCCAGCACGGCGTCAACCAGGTGATTGGTTACCGCGTGCAGCATGGTTGCGAAAACCATGGTGACCAGGGTGAGCACCATCGAGGTGCCAATCACAGTCGAGGTCGGGACCCGCAACAGATAGATCATCAGCGGCACCAGGATGAAGCCGCCGCCGATCCCCATGACCGCCCCGATAAAGCCGATCACCAGGCCGACGACGATGATCGGGATGATGGACAAATAGATCTTCGAGCGTTTGAATCGCATCTTCAGCGGCAATCCGTGGATCCAGCCATGGCTGCCGGAGCGGCGCAGCACTACGGCGCCGCCGCGGCGGACCCGCAGCAGTGCGCGCAGCCCTTCCCAAAACATCAGCCCGCCGACGGTAGTCAGCAGAATGACATAGGACAGCGCGATCATCAGATCGAGCTGGCCAAGCGAGCGCAGGAACGTAAACGTCCACACCCCGAGCGCCGTGCCGACGGTGCCGCCGCTCAGTAATATCAGCGCCAGCACCGGATCGATGGCGCGGCGGCGCCAATAGGAGATCGCGCCGGAAAACGACGAGGCCGCGATGTGGCTGGCGACCGAGGCCACCGCCACCGCCGGCGCGATTCCGATGAAGATCAACAGCGGGGTCATCAGGAAGCCGCCGCCGATGCCGAACATGCCGGAGACGAATCCAACCGCCGCGCCCATCGCCAGGACGAGGAAGACATTGACCGGCAGGTCGGCGATCGGAAGGTAGAGCTGCACGCAGGTCGCTTTGGTGTTTTGCCACAAAGGCGGTCGAGGCCGCTTCACGGCGTGGTTTCTTGATCGAACTGTTGCCGGCCGTGGAATCCGAATCTCGCGCGGAAAGCGCGCAGGCGCGGATCGATTGCCGCACCTTTGCATAACCGAAATCGGGAGGAGGAGGGACTAAAGAATCCGCGAAAGCCGGCTTTTTTGCCGCGCGCCGCCACACTCTTTCGAGCGTGGTGAATAATTCAGATTAATGCGAGGTCGCGGCAGCCGTGCGCTTGGCAGCCGGCTTGGCGCCGGGCTTTGTCACGTTGGGCTGGGCTGGGGCGCCATCCCAGCCGCCCGCCGGGCTCGCGACATTGACGGCGTCGTCGGGCTGGGGTTCGGCGCTAAAAGTCTGGATCGCCAGCTTGGCCGCGACCAGCGACTGGGCGTCGAGGCGTTTTGCAATATCGTCACGCTTGCGGCCGGCGTCGGCGTCGCCCTGTGCCGCTGCCAGGCTGAACCATTTGAAGGATTCGGCGAGGTTCTGTTCGACGCCGATGCCGCGCGCATAGAGGATGCCGAGGTTGAACTGGCTATCGGCGACGCCGCGATCGGCCGCCTTGCGGAACCATTGCGACGCACTCTTGTAATTGGCGCCTTTGCCGCCGCCATCGGCGTCGAGCACGGCCAGATTGTGCATCGCCTTGGCGTTGCCGCGCTCGGCCGCCTGCACGTAGTAGCGCCGTGCGATATCGACGTCCTTTTTCACGCTCATGCCCTTCTCGTAGAAGGTTCCGAGCCGGAAGATCGCCGGCACCAAGCCGGCCTGCGCCGCGCGGTCGTACCATTTCGCGGCCTCATCGAAATTGGGCGCAACACCTTTGCCTTCGGCGAAGCGTACGCCGATTTCATAGGCCGCGGTCGCATCACCCCTAAGTGCCGCCGCACGCAGCACCGGCCCGCCGATGCTGTCAGGCAGCCGTTCAGTCGGCGGGACCTGCACCATCGCGAGCTTGCCGGTGGCGGCGAGCGTCGGCGGGGTGGGAACCGTGCCGGTGATATCGCTGGCGCTGACCGGCAAAGCCGCCGGCATCACCGGGGCCGGCGCGATCGTCACCTGCGCGCTATCAAGCGTATTGGGTCCGGAACTATTGTTGGATTGCCGGCCGATCGGCATCGGCGACGTCATCGAAGGCGCGGCGGGCGCCGGCGGGGCGCTATTGTCCGCGGGCGACTGAGCCGGGGGCGCATGCTCGCTCGAATTTTCCATCGCCGGCATTTGCGGCGCGCTGTCGGTATCGAGCAGCGTCATCGCCACCTTGAAGGTGCCGAGGACGATCACGACCACGCTCGCGCCGACCAGCAGCGAGCGGATCTTTGAGGTGATGGTCGAGGTCTCGTTGCCATCCTTCGCCTTGTCGCTGGCTTTGGCTTTCGCCGCGGTCTTCGATGCCGCACGCGCGGCCTTCTCGTTGGCAGGCTGGGCTGCGGCGGCCTGGGCCGCGCGGCGCGCGGCGGCAATGAAGCTCGACGTGCTGACCGGCTTCTTCGGGCCGCTTGAAATTTCGCTGATCGCGCTCTCCGAAGCCGCGATACGCTCGGATGGCGAGGACATCCGCGCGGTCGGCCTTGTGCCCGGCTCGAGCGGATGATCCGGCGGCAGGTCCGGCTCGATCGCCACGCGCGGTGGCGCGGCGTGCGGTTCCAAAATTTCGCTGATGGCGCGCGGCGGCACCGGCGGCGCAATGGGGGCGGCCTGTGGCTGCGCCGCATGGAATTCCCGTGGCGCGGCTGCAAAATGCTCTTGAACGCGTTCTTGGGCCGCCGCGGGATTCGGCAATTCGGGTTTCGGCTGCGGTGCCATCGGCTGCGGCATCGCGATGCGCGGCGATTCCATCCGCGGCTCGGCTGGCGCGGGTGCCGGCGGTGGCGCCGCCGGCGCGGAGCGCGCGGCGCGGAGATCGCCTTCGATCATGGCGAGACGATCGACCACATGGCCGAGCGTGTTGTGAACCGTTTCGAGCGAGTCTTGCGTGCGGCGGTCGGTCTCGGACTGGCTGAAGCGGATGTCGGACAATTCGCGCTTGACGATGTCAACGAGGCCGCTGTCGATCGGCTGCGATGCGGGCGCGCTGATACTGCGGCTGGTCTCGGCGAGCGCGACCAGATTGGCGTGTTGGCGCTCGAGATGGCGCAGAATGTCCTGCAGCCCGTCCTCGACCCGTCCGAGATTGCTGGAATGGGGATCGGACGAAGCCTCCAGCCGTTCGAGCAGATACGACACGCGTTGTTCGAGATGGGCGAAGGTGGATGCGCTGTCGTTAGCGACCGGCATACGGTCGATGCGTTCAGACAGAGCCCGTACGGCAGTTTCGAGATGTTCCGAATTGTCGCTCGCGGCCCGCCGTTCGCGGCTTTCCAGCGTTGCGGTGAGCGCGGCAATGCGCTGCTCGAGGATCGCGAAGGAATCGCCGTGCTCCTCAGTGCGGGCCAGCTGATCGACCTTGGCGGACAGCGTGTGCACGTCGTCGGAAAGCCGCGCCAGAGCGTCGTTGGAGGCGACGTTGGAGACGATGGAGCGAAGGGCGGCGATCGCGTCTTCGAGCTGATGGACCGTAGAAGGATCGTCATTGGCGCGCAGGATCAGATCGAGCTTGGCGCCGAGATTGCGAATCGCCTCGTCATAGCCGGCGAGTTGCTCTGCCGGCGTCAGCGAACGCAGTACCTCGCGGATTTCGGAAAGCGCGCGTTCGATGCCGGCCAGCGCCTGGCCGTCGATGCCGTTCTGTCTGTTGTCATCGATGCGCCGCGACAGCGAGCGGATGTCGTTCTCGATCGATTCGATCGCCCGGCGCGGCATCGCCTCGGTAATGGTATGGCGGATTTCGGCAAGTTCGCTGCGGAAGGCGGCGATCGATTGCTCGAGATGATCGGGACGCCGCAGCGCCTCGATCTGGCTCGTGATCTTAACGAGATGCCGTTCGAGAGATGAGAAATCCGGGCTCGGCGGCGCGGCCGGCGCCATCGGCGGGGCGGGAGGTGCCATCGGCGGCGCGCTGCGCGGCGGCATCTGCCGCGGCGGAGGACCGTCCAGTTCGTTCTGGCGGGCAGCGATTTCCGCGATCGCGGAATCGAACGAGGCCGGGCTGAGCGGCGGCGAGGGCCGATAGACCTGGGCGGCGCGCTCGACTGCCTCGGCCTGGCGCCGGCTGTCGTGCGCTTGGTCGTGCAGTTGATCCTGCGCCTGGTCCCGCACCTCGGCTTGCCGCGTCGGCTGCGGATTTGAAATTTGCGACAGCCGCGCATCAAGCCGCGAAATGGCATCGTTCAACTGCCGCGCGACGGCGGGCTGGGCGCGCGACGGCTCGGGGCGGGGCGCGTCGTTACGCGGCGCGGGTCGCGAGATTTGTTCGATCTGCCGGGTGATCGCGTCGAGACGCTGATGAATGTCTGCGACATCGCGGCTCGCCTCGCCGGGCGTCTCTTGCCGCTGGTCGTAAGGCGCACTGAAATCCGGCGGCGCCGAAGCGCCGATGGTGGAGTTGAGCCAGTCGTTCAACGACATGCCGGCGCGGCGCGCAGCGGCCTCGGCCCTTTCGCGGACGGATGGATCGATGCCGTCAACACTCCACGTTACGCGCGAATTCATGCTCAGATCCGGTTCGGACTCCGGCGCCACACCCTGCGCCTGCAGCCTCCCCGCGCGTCCCACTGAAGAGACAATCGAATTTGGCGCGGGTCGTCTGCCTCAGAGCCTGACTTTTTCGCGTTACGGTAAATAACCGGTTAAGGAATGGGGCTGGGATGCCCTAAAAGTTCGTGCCCCGATATCGGCTGATTGGCCGGCACGTGACGGATCATCCGTTGCTTTCGCGCCGGCCGTCCTCGAGAGGTGAGATCCTCGCGCCGTGGACGACCGCGGACAACGCATCAATGGCCTCCTCGCACCACTCCGCCACGGCACGCTCGTGACGAAGGCCGATGCGAAGTGTGAGCAACTTGCCGACGTCGGCGGGCGATGCGGTGCCGTCAGGGAATCGCTTTTTGAGAATGCGTTCGTAGCGGGCGAATCGGTCGCGATGGTGTTCCAGCCGTGCCATGAGGTCGGCGCGCAAAGGTTCAATCTCGACGCTATCAATCGCGTAGAGCCGTACCAGCAGATCGTCCTTGATCGACGGCGGGCTGCTCGGCCGGGCCGCCCAATGCTTCAGCGCAGCTCTGCCCTCTTTCGTGAGGGTGTAGACCAATTTGTTGGGCTTGCCCGACTGAACGACCTCGCGGCCCTGAATGTGGCCGCGGTCGCGAAGCTTTGAGAGCTCGCGATAGATCTGCTGATGGTCGGCTTTCCAGAAAAACCCGATCGATGAATCGAACGTCTTGGCAAGCTCATAGCCTGTCATCGGGCGTTCCGTCAGGCATGCGAGGATTGCGTCACCCAACGCCATCAGCCGACACTCCCTCTAGTCTGAGATTGTTGACTTTATGCACATACGCGCATATGCGTCAATGTGCATATGAACGCCGGATACGGCGGCTGCTAACGGCATTGCGCGTTTCGCCCACAGGAGGACGTCCTTTGACAATGACCGGCCTCGACAAATGGTACGCCTACATGAAGTCCCACGACCGCGCGGCGCTGTGGGATATGCTTCATCCCGATGCGGTGTTCGAAAGTCCGGTCGTACACACGCCGCAGCGCGGGCGCGAGATCACCTTCAAATATCTGTCGAGCGCGGAAAAGGTGCTGGGCGGCCCAGGCTTCGCCTACGTCGGCGAATGGCGCAGCGACACAGGCGCGGTACTCGAGTTCGAGAACGTGATCGATGGGATCAAGATCAACGGCGTCGACATCATCACCTTCAGCGCGGATGGACGGATCACGCATTTTAAGGTGATGGTGCGACCGCTCAAGGCAATCAACCTGCTGCACCAGCTGATGGGCAAGCAGCTGGCGACGCAATGAGTCGGTGTCAGCTCCGCAACTCCCCAGCGTTACAACGATAGTAACTGCGATGTAGCTGCCTTGGGCCTCCGGACACGGATAACGTCCGCTTCCGGAACTTAAACCATAACTACGCTGCAGAATTTTCACACAAACGGCTCCATCCCCCTGCATCCCGGGAGAACAGCATGCTGATCTACAAAGCCCCAGTGGAAGATGTGAGCTTCCTGCTCAACGACGTTTTCCAGATCGACCGCTATAACAATCTCCCGGGCTTCACCGACGCTTCCGCCGATGTGCGGGAAGCGATTTTGAGCGAAGCGGCCAGGCTGGCTGAGGAAGTGCTGCAGCCCCTCAATCGCGTCGGCCATCTCGAAGGCTGCAGGCGGCATGACGATGGCAGCGTCACCACGCCGAAGGGTTTTAAGGAAGCATTCAAGCAGGTGGCCGAAGGCGGCTGGCTCGGGCTCTCGGCGCCGACGGAATATGGCGGGCAGGGGTTGCCGATCACGCTCAGCCAGGTCGTTACCGAATTCCAGAGCGCGGCCAATATGGCGTTTTCGATGTATGGCGGTCTCACCATGGGTGCCACCGCCTCGCTGTTGGTGCACGCCAGGCCCGAACAGAAAAACGTATTCGTGCCGAAGATGGTGGCCGGCGAGTGGACCGGCACCATGAACCTCACCGAGCCGCACTGCGGCACGGACTTGGGCCTGTTGCGTACCAAGGCGATCGAGCAGGCCGACGGCAGCTACAAGATCACGGGCACAAAAATCTTCATCTCCGCCGGCGAGCACGATCTCGCCGAGAACATCATCCATCTGGTGCTCGCCAGGATCGAGGGCGCGCCCGCCGGCATCAAGGGTGTCTCGCTGTTCGTAGTGCCGAAGTTTCTCGTTAATGAGGACGGCTCATTGGGCGCGCGCAATGGCGTGTCCTGCGGCTCGATCGAGGACAAGATGGGGATTCACGGCAATTCCACCTGCGTGATGAACTACGATGCGGCCACCGGTTGGCTGATCGGCGAAGAAAACAAGGGCATGCAGGGCATGTTCGTGATGATGAACGAGGCGCGGCTCGGCGTCGCGGTGCAGGGATTGGCGCAATCCGAAGTCGCCTACCAGAACGCGGTAGCCTATGCGCGCGAGCGCCTGCAAGGCCGGGCCCTGTCGGGCGCGAAGGCGCCGGACAAGTCGGCCGATCCGATCATTGTGCATCCCGACGTCCGCCGCACGCTGCTCACCATCCGCGCCTTCAACGAGGCGGCGCGCGCCATGGTGGTGTGGACCGCGCTCAAGAGCGACGTCGCTCACCGCTCCAGCGATCCCAAGGACCGGCAGGAAGCGGATGACCACATGGGCCTGATGACCCCTGTTATGAAGGGCGTGATGACCGATGTCGGGTTCTCAAACGCGGTACTGGCGCAGCAGATGTTCGGCGGCCACGGCTACATCGCCGAGCACGGGATGGAGCAGTTCGTGCGCGATGCGCGCATTGCCATGATCTACGAGGGCGCCAACGGTATTCAGGCACTCGACCTCGTCGGCCGCAAATTGCCGCGCGACGGTGGCCGTGCCGTGATGGCGTTCTTTGGCGAGGTCGCGAGCTTCGCCAGGGACCACGGCGCTGATGAGGCCATGAAGCCTTATGTGACGCCCTTGAGCACCGCACTGGGCCATTTGCAGCAGGCCACCGGATGGCTGATGCAGAATGCCATGATGAAGCCCGACAATGCCGGCGCTGCCGCCACCGACTACATGCAATTGTTCGGCCTCGTCGCCTTTGCCTATATGTGGGCGCGGATGGCGAAAGTCGCACAGGACAAGATTGCGGCCGGCGGCGCAACGCCCTATTTGACGACCAAGCTCGTGACCGGCCGCTTCTTTATGGAACGGATGCTGCCGGAAACTTCGGTTCATCTTGCGCGCATCCAGACCGGAAGCGCGACCACCATGGAATTGGCGGCGGAAGCGTTCTAAGAACCTTCGCCGTCTTTCGAAGATATCTGCGACTGATTCCGCCCGGAGCATGATCCGGAAAGCTTGCCCCGCAGTTGGATTGCGGATGGACACCGGTTTTCCGAGAGATCATGCTCTAACGAAAGATGGCCTATACATTATGATCGTCATATCAGGAGGGCGTCATGCCTGAGGCATACATCTACGATCACGTTCGCACCCCGCGCGGCCGCGGCAAGCCCGATGGCGCGTTGCACGAAGTCACCGCGCTGGCGCTGGCAACCGTGCCGCTGCGGGCACTGAAGGAGCGCAACAATCTCGGCGAAGATGTTGTCGACGACGTCGTGCTCGGCGTGGTCGATCCGGTCGGCGAGGCCGGTTCCGACATCGCCCGCTTCGCGGCGCTGAAGGCGGGTCTTGGGCAGGCCGTTCCTGGTGTGCAGATCAGCCGGTTCTGTGCCTCCGGCCTCGATGCCGTGAACTTCGCCGCCGCTCAGATCATGAGCGGGCAGCATGAACTGGTGATCGGCGGCGGCGCGGAGTCGATGAGCCGTGTCGGCATCGGCGCCTCCGGTGGCGCCTGGCCGATGGATCCGTCGATCGCGGTGCCGGCCTATTTCATGCCGCAGGGCATCTCAGCCGATCTGATCGCAACCAAATACGGTTTCTCGCGCGACGATGTCGATGCCTATGCGGTGCAGAGTCAGCAGCGCGCGGCCAAGGCGTGGGACGAAGCCCGCTTCAAGAACTCGGTGGTGCCGGTGAAGGACGTCAACGGCCTTACCATCCTCGCCAAGGACGAGCACATGCGCCCCTCCACGACCATGCAGTCGCTCGGACAGTTGCAGCCGTCATTCGCGGCGGTCGGCATGATGGGCGGCTTTGATGCGGTAGCGATCCAGTCGCACCCGGAAGTCGAAAAGATCAACTACGTGCACCACGCCGGCAACTCCTCCGGCATCGTCGACGGCGCCGGCGCGGTGCTGCTCGGCAGCAAGGAGGCAGGCAGCAAGCATGGATTGAAAGCGCGTGCGAAGGTCCGCGCTTTCGCCAATATCGGCTCCGAGCCCGCGATGATGCTGACCGGTCCGGTCGACGTCACTGAAAAGCTGTTCGAACGCTCCGGCATGAAGAAATCGGACATCGATCTCTTCGAGCTGAACGAAGCCTTTGCGTCGGT
Organism: Bradyrhizobium sp.; assembly: GCA_045811565.1. Taxonomy (GTDB): domain Bacteria; phylum Pseudomonadota; class Alphaproteobacteria; order Rhizobiales; family Xanthobacteraceae; genus Bradyrhizobium. The sequence continues at coordinate 997 of JBJMTR010000046.1, read as the reverse complement.
GGTGCTGCGCTACATTCAGGCCTTTGACATCGATAATTCGAAGATCAACGTCAATGGTGGGGCCATCGCCCTCGGCCATCCCCTTGGCGCCACCGGTGCGATGATTTTGGGCACCGTGCTCGATGAACTCGAGCGCACCAACAAGTCGACCGCGCTGGTGACGTTGTGCATCGGCGGCGGCATGGGCACCGCGACCATCATCGAGCGGGTCTAAACGACGACTATAGAGGTGGGCATGGGGAAGACACCTTCCATCCTACCATCGAGAGATAACCGCCGCGCCCATCCGGCAGTCGGCATCGAGGGAGCACCACATGGCCTTCAAGAATTTCAGAGTCGAGACCGACGCCGACGGCATTGCGCTGGTCACCTGGGACATTCCGGGACGTTCGATGAACGTGCTGGACGAAACTTCGGTCAACGAGCTCGAAGAGATCGTCCAGCAGACCTCGGCTGCGGCTGCGGTGAAAGGCGTGGTCATCACCTCGGCCAAGGAAGCGCTGTCGGCCGGTGCTGACCTCTCGATGCTCGAAGGCATGAGCCGCAGTTATGCCGAACTGCTGAACGGGAAAGGCGAGGTCGCGGCCAACCAAGCGCTGTTCGATCAGAGCCGCCGGTTCTCGCAGGTGTTCCGCTCCATCGAGACTTCGGGCAAGCCGTGGGTCGCCGCGATCAACGGTCTCGCGCTCGGCGGCGGTTTTGAGCTGACGCTGTGTTGCCACTACCGTGTCGCCGCGGAAAATCCGAAGACCCGGCTTGGTCTGCCGGAAATCAAGGTTGGCCTGTTCCCGGGCGCCGGCGGCACCCAGCGTGTGCCGCGCATCGTGCCGCCGCAGGACGCAATGCAGCTGCTCTTGAAGGGCGAGGCGGTCAATCTCGCCAGGGCCAAGGCGCTCAATTTGATCCATGCGATCGTTCCCGCAGGCGATCTGATCAAGGCCGCCAAGGACTGGATCAAGGGCGGCGGCAAGGCCGTGGCGCCGTGGGATGAAAAGGG
>JBJMTR010000045.1:0-17186 GCA_045811565.1 Bradyrhizobium sp. | reverse complement strand
TTATTCTGCGCGAGGGCCGTCAGCACCGAGCGGCGCTGGTTTTCGCGGTCTGCGCCGCCAAGCCCGCCACTGCGCAATCTCTCGAGGCTTGCCGTGATCTGATCGAGATTGCCCCGCATCTGCTGAATCTGGTTGTTGACCGGGCCACACTGCGCCGACTGGCCATTGAACAACGAGAAGAAGCCCGAACTGTCGCAGCCCATGCGCTTGGCCTGCGAGGTGACGCGGTCGAGTTCGGATTGCTGCTTGGCGGCGGCGTCCTGATAGCGGCGGATCTGCTCGTCCTTGGCGGGGTCGCCGCTGCCGGCACCGCGGTCGATGGTCGCCAATTGGCCTTCCAGGCGGATGCAGATCGGATTGACCTGTGCGCCCTGTTGCTGCGAGGGCGGAGGCATCTGCGCGAGCGCATCCGAATTCGTCTGCGCGAACGCACCCGAACACGGCGCTACGATGCCGAGCAGCAGCGCGCAGGTCAAAATCCATCGGGAGAAGGGGGAGCTGCAGTGTTCAGGCATATCCGGCCATTGAGAGCGATAACGCGCGGCAGGAAACCCGAAGCGCCGCGAAGGCCGCCTGCAATAGCCGTTTCTCGGGGCAGCGTCACGTCGTTTCCGGGGCACCGATGTGGCAAAGCGCCGATCCGCCGGAGGGGCAGGCCGTTTCAGCGCTGGCAGGTAATGGCGACGTATTCGCCGCAGCCGCCGCCGACGCATTTCTCGATGCCGGCTGTCGGAACCGCCCCGGTGATTTCGTCGGGATCGACGCGGCGATAGGCTGTGGCCTGCGCAAAACCGCGTGACTGGCAATAGGAGCGGGCGGCATGTGCCCCGCATTTGTCGGCCCGGGCAAGGCACTGGTCGATGCCATAGCCGTCGCCGTGGTTGGCAATGATGAAGACCTGGCTGTCGGCGGACGCGGCCGAAGCGCCGAACAGGAATCCGCAGGCAAGAAGGGCTGACAGAGGTCGCATGGATGCACCGAGGGAAAAACCGGTGCCGTCTTCGATAAAGTCAAAATCTTAACAATGATTAACCATGAGCGCATCGCGTTTCGGCTGGACGCCCAAATCGCCCTCAAAAGGGCCGCAACCAGCCCTTGACGGCATCCCCTTGATAGCCCCATGGTGGAACCATGAACGGTTTCCTCGCCATCTGCAGCATTTGCCGCGAGATTATTAGCTAGCGATTCGCTGGCTGAGGCCGTCTTTTCTCAAACAGAGATCACTGGACGCCCGCCGTCCGCAAGGGACGGGATATCCATGCAATTGCGCCTGTACGATACGTTGACCAAGGAGAAGCGGCCGTTCGTGCCGCTCGATCCCAAGAACGTCCGCATGTATGTCTGCGGGCCGACGGTCTATGACTTCGCCCATATCGGCAATGCGCGCCCGATCATCGTATTCGACGTATTGTTCCGCCTGCTGCGGCATCTCTACGGCGCCGACCAGGTCACCTATGTCCGCAACATCACTGACGTCGACGACAAGATCAACGACCGCGCCGCCCGGGATTTTCCCGGCCTGCCGCTGAACGAGGCAATACGGAAAGTCACCGAGCAGACGGAAAAGCAGTTTCACGAAGATGTTGATGCGCTCGGCGCGCTGCGGCCGACGGTTGAGCCGCGCGCGACCGAGCACATCGCTGAGATGCGTGAGATCATCGAGAGACTGGTAGCGGCCGGATTTGCCTATGTCGCCCAAGATCACGTGCTGTTCTCGCCACAGGCGATGAACGCGGCCAATTCGGTGCTGCCACGCTACGGCGCGCTCGCCAACCGCTCGCTCGATGAGATGATCGCGGGCGCACGCGTCGATGTCGCTCCCTACAAGCGCGACGCCACCGACTTTGTGCTGTGGAAGCCGTCGAAGCCTGGCGAGCCCTCATGGCCGTCGCCATCGGGCATCAAGGTAGAGGGCCGTCCGGGCTGGCATGTGGAATGCTCGGCGATGGCCTGGAAGCATCTCGGCGAGCAGTTCGATATTCACGGCGGCGGTATTGACCTGGTATTTCCGCATCACGAGAACGAACTCGCGCAGACTTGCTGCGCATTCCACGCGCCGCGCATGGCGAATACCTGGATGCACAACGGCTTCCTCCAGGTCGAGAGCGAGAAGATGTCGAAAAGCCTCGGCAACTTCATCACGATCCGGGAGTTGCTGGCCGATTGGCCAGGCGAGGTGCTACGCCTCAACATGCTCAAGACACATTACCGGTCGCCGATTGACTGGACGTCGAAGGGGCTGGAAGAGAGCGCCAAAACGCTCGACGATTGGTATGGGATCGCTGCGGATGTGAGAGCCGGTCGGCCGTCCGCGGCCGTGATCGAAGCGCTATCCGACGACCTCAACACACCGCAGATGATCGCTGCGCTGCATGGCCTGCGGAACGACGCCGCCTCCGGCGACGAGCGGGATCGCAGCGAATTTGCCGCATCACTCCGGCTTCTCGGCTTCCTCCGAGAGAGCGCTGCGGACTGGAAAAGCCGCAAGCAGCAAGCCAGCGGAATCGACCCGAAGCAGATCGATGCGCTGATTGCAGCCCGCACCGCGGCGCGCGCGAGAAAGGACTTTAGCGAATCAGATCGCATCCGCGACGAACTCGCAGCAATGGGCGTGGTGCTGAAGGACGGCAAGGACGCTGACGGTAATCCGGTAACCACCTGGGAGATGGCGTGATGGCACAGGCGTTGCCCAGACCTGCGCTACGGCCCTTCCTGCCGACGGATACGCCGATGCTGGCGACGATCTTCGCAGCGTCGGTTATGGAATTGACCGGCGACGACTATAACGAAGCCCAGCAGGAAGCCTGGGCGGCTGCCGCCGAGGACGAAGAGGCGTTCGGCAACAAGCTTGCCGCCGAACTCACGCTGATTGCGACGCTACAGAATTCGCCAGTCGGCTTTGCGTCGCTCAGGGGCAACGATCACATTGACATGCTGTACGTTCACCCGAGCGTGGCGGGGCAGGGCGTCGGCGCGATGCTGTGCGATGCGCTGGAAAAACTCGCGGGCGCGCGCGGCACCAGCTCCATCTCGGTCGATGCCAGCGATAGCGCGTTGGACTTTTTCAGGAAGCGCGGCTACGTCGCCAAGCAGCGCAACTCGGTGACCGTCAATGGCGAATGGCTCGCCAACACCACGATGCAGAAGACGCTGGCGAATGGTGCCGCGCCGGGAGTTCCGAGATGAGCCGCGAACGCCTTTATCTTTTCGACACCACGCTACGCGACGGCGCGCAGACCAACGGCGTCGATTTCACATTGCATGACAAGCAGATCATCGCGCAGATGCTCGACGAGCTCGGGATCGATTATGTCGAGGGCGGCTATCCCGGCGCCAATCCGACCGACACCGAATTCTTTGCCGCGAAGCCGAAATGCGAACATGCGAAGTTCACCGCCTTTGGCATGACGCGGCGTCCGGGCCGTTCGGCATCGAACGATCCAGGTCTCGCGGCCATCCTGGAAGCCAACGCCGACGCGATCTGCTTTGTCGCAAAGTCGTCCGCCTATCAGGTGCGCGTCGCGCTCGAGACCACGAACGAGGAAAATCTCGCGTCGATCCGCGACAGCGTCAGTGCGGCCAACGCCGCAGGTCGCGAGGTGATAGTCGATTGCGAGCATTTCTTCGACGGTTACAAGGAAAATGCCGATTTTGCGCTCGCCTGCGCGAAAGCGGCCTATGATTCCGGTGCGCGCTGGGTGGTCCTGTGCGACACCAACGGCGGCACCATGCCGCACGAGGTCGAGACCATTGTCGGCAATGTGGTGAAGCACATTCCGGGCGGTCATGTCGGTATTCACGCCCATAACGACACCGAGCAGGCGGTCGCCAACTCACTCGCCGCGGTACGCGCCGGCGCGCGGCAGATCCAGGGGACGCTGAACGGGCTCGGCGAGCGCTGCGGCAACGCCAATCTCTGTTCGCTGATCCCGACACTTCGCCTGAAAAAGGAATTTTCCGACGCCTTCGAGATCGGCGTCACCACCGAGAAGATGGCGACGCTGATGAAGGTGTCGCGGACGCTCGACGATATGCTGAACCGCGCGCCCAATCGGCATGCGCCCTACGTCGGCGAAAGCGCGTTTGTCACAAAGACCGGCATTCACGCTTCCGCCGTGCTGAAGGACCCGCAGACTTACGAACACGTGTCGCCGGAATGCGTTGGCAATTATCGGAAGGTGTTGGTTTCGGATCAGGCCGGCCGTTCCAACGTGATCGCCGAGCTCGATCGCGCCGGCATTCCTTACGAGAAGAACGACCCAAAACTGGCGCGCCTCGTCGACGAATTGAAAGAGCGCGAGGCCGCGGGCTTTGCCTATGAGTCCGCCAACGCTTCGTTCGATTTGCTGGCGCGGCGGACGCTCGGAAAAGTGCCGGAATATTTCCGGGTCGAACAGTTCGATGTCAATGTCGAGCAGCGTTACAACGCCAACGGCCAGCGCGTCACGGTGGCGCTAGCCGTGGTGAAGGTCGATGTCGCCGGCGAACGGCTGATCTCGGCCGCCGAAGGCAACGGCCCGGTGAATGCGCTCGACGTCGCCTTGCGAAAAGACCTCGGCAAGTACCAGAAGTATATCGAAGGCCTGAAGCTGATCGATTACCGCGTGCGTATCCTCAATGGCGGCACGGAAGCGGTGACGCGAGTGCTGATCGAGAGCGAGGATGAAGCTGGCGAGAGCTGGACCACGGTCGGCGTCTCGCCCAATATCATCGATGCCTCGTTCCAGGCGCTGATGGATTCGGTGATCTACAAGCTGGTGAAATCAGGCGCGCCGACGTGAGGTGAGACTGTCATTCCGGGTTCGCCGCGTTGCGAGGCCCCGGAATGACATTTTGGGATGCAATCAAATGATCGACCACCTCTCCGTCGGTGTCAGCGATCTCGAACGTGCAGCGCGCTTCTATGAAGCTGCGCTGGCGGCGCTCGGGCTTTCCCGATTGGTGACGCGGCCGACGACGGTTGGTTTCGGGAAAGCCTATCCGGAGTTCTGGATCAACCTGCGCGCCGGCATGACGCCGGTCGAACCGGGCAGCGGCACCCACATTTGCCTTCGGGCCAAATCAATCGGGGATGTCGATGCCTTCCACGCCGCGGCGCTGAATGCCGGCGGCCGCTCCGACGGCGCCCCGGGCCTTCGTCCGCATGATCGCGTGCGCTATTACGCGGCCTTCGTCACCGATCCCGACGGTAACCGCATCGAAGCGGTGACTTTTCCGAGCGAGTAACGTTCACAGTCTCCGCGCCACCTCGGGCGCCAGCTCCTTGGTGCCGATGGGCGTGCGGGCGGCGGCGGCGCGCAGCCGCGGCAAAATATCTTCCACGCGCTCGGCCATCAGGATGTCGACCGCGAGTGTCGGGCGGATGAACTCGGTGGCGCGCATATGCGCGAGCAGGCTGAGCAGCGGTTCCCAGAAGCCGTCGACGTTGGCGAGCAGGATCGGCTTGTGGTGGCGGCCGAGCTGCTGCCAGGTCAGTTGTTCGACCAACTCCTCAAGCGTGCCGATGCCGCCGGGTAGCGCCACGAACGCGTCGGAACGTTCGAACATCAGCCGCTTGCGCTCGTGCATGTCGGGCGTGACGATCATCTCCTGAACCACCGTCAGTGCATTTTCGCGCGCCCTCAGAAAATCCGGAATGATCCCGGTGACCTTGCCGCCATACTCCAGGGTGGATTTGGCGACCGCGCCCATCAACCCGATCGATCCGCCGCCATAGACGAGCCGGATATCGTTCTCGGCGAAGGCCTTTCCGAGAGCGACGGCTGCTTCGACAAAGCGGGGGTTGGTACCAGGGCCGGAGCCGCAATAAACACAGACAGTTTTGATTTGATTCATAGGCTCATGTGGCACTGCAACGTAAAATGCGTCAAGTCCGGCATTTCACCAGCCCTAACGTTAAAAGGGCCTAAATACCTGAAAAACGCGAAAGAATTGCCTCACTAGGGTGTACGCGGAGTTGAAACAGCCTATATGACGGGCACAATGCTGATGAATGCAAATCACGTGACAGCGAGCCGGCGCGCGGTCCCGCTTCGGGCAACTGGTTAATGACGCCCCCTCATTCGCCGCAGCGCGCCGAGCAAGCGCAGCTTCCTCAAAATAAGCCGGCCGAGAAGGCGACCCTGATCGGCACGCTGGTTCATTTGTGGCCCTATATCTGGCCAGGCGATCGCGCCGACCTCAAGATGCGCGTGCTTTGGTCGATGGTGCTGCTCCTGGTCGCGAAGCTCGCGACGCTGTCGGTGCCGTTCACCTTCAAGTGGGCGATCGATGCGCTCAATGGTGCCGGCACTGCGCCGGTGCAGCCCTCGAACTGGACGCTGTGGCTGATCGCCTCGCCGTTATTGATGACAGCGGGCTATGGCGCGGTGCGCGTGCTGATGGCGGTGCTGACGCAATGGCGTGACGGTATCTTCGCGCGCGTCGCGATGCATGCGGTGCGCCGGCTCGCTTATCTCACTTTCGTCCACATGCATGAATTGTCGCTGCGCTTCCATCTGGAGCGCAAGACCGGCGGACTGACGCGCATCCTCGAGCGTGGCCGCGCCGGCATCGAAACGATCGTTAGGATGGTGATCCTGCAGCTGGTCCCGACGATCGTCGAAGTGACACTCTTGACCGCGGTGCTGCTCTGGCAGTTCGACTGGCGCTATGTCGGCGTCATCCTGATCACGGTCGTGGTGTTCATGTATTACACCTATATCGCGACCGAGTGGCGGATCGAGATCCGCCGCAAGATGAACGATTCCGATACCGAGGCGAATACCAAGGCGATCGACTCGCTCCTGAATTACGAGACCGTGAAATATTTCAGCGCCGAGACGCGCGAGGCCCAGCGGTATGATCGCTCGATGGAGCGCTACGAGCACGCCAGCATCAAGACCTACACCTCGCTCGCGGTGCTCAACACCGGACAGGCGATCATCTTCACGGCTGGCCTCACCGCGACCATGTTGATGTGCGCGATCGGTGTCCGCAACGGCACCAACACGGTCGGCGATTTCGTCATGGTGAATGCCATGATGATCCAGCTCTACCAACCGCTCAACTTCATGGGCATGGTCTATCGCGAGATCAAGCAGGCGATCATCGACATCGAGAAGATGTTCAACGTGCTGGTGCGCGATCCGGAGATCAAGGATGTGCCCGGTGCCAGGCCGCTGGTGGTCAACTCGGGAAGTCTGCGGTTCGAGGATGTGCGGTTTGCGTATGAATCCGATCGCCCGATCCTGAAGGGCCTCAGTTTCGAGATCCCTGCCGGCAAGACGGTTGCCATAGTGGGCCCGTCCGGCGCCGGCAAATCGACGATCTCGCGATTGTTGTTCCGTCTCTACGACGTCTCCAGCGGAAAGATCCTGATCGATGGCCAGGACATCAGAAGCGTCACCCAGGCCTCGCTGCGGGCGGCGATCGGCATGGTCCCGCAGGATACCGTGCTGTTCAACGATACCATCCGCTACAACATCCGCTACGGCCGCTGGGCTGCTGATGATGCCGAGGTGGAGGAGGCGGCAAAGCTGGCGCAGATCGACGCGTTCATCCGAATGTCGCCGAAGGGCTATGAGACCCAGGTCGGCGAACGCGGCTTGAAACTCTCCGGCGGCGAGAAGCAGCGCGTGGCGATCGCGCGCACCGTGCTCAAGGCGCCGCCGATCCTCGTGCTCGATGAGGCGACCTCGGCTCTCGACAGCCACACCGAACATGAAATTCAGGAAGCGCTGGAGCGCGTCTCGCGCAACCGGACCTCACTGGTGATCGCGCATCGCCTCTCCACGATCGTCGGCGCGGATGAGATCATCGTGCTGGATCAGGGCCGCATCGCCGAACGCGGAACCCACGCGCGGCTTTTGGCTTCGGGCGGGCTTTATGCCAGTATGTGGAACAGGCAGCGCGAGGCTGAGGAGGCGCGGGAGAAGCTTGCGCAGATCGACGACGACAGCGAGGCGCCGACTCGCGCGCCGGCAGTCGACGATCCGGTCCAGGACCCGAAGGATCCGGTCAAGGATCCTTTGGCGACGGCTGCGGAATAACGGAAAGAAAGCGCCATCTCCCGCAACGGGAATGGGCAAAATGACAAGTGGGCCTTGATGTCGATTGCGAACTCTATCCGCGCGCAAATTCCGCCGATCCATCCTGAGGGCTATCCTTTCATCGGCGGCTTCGCGCTGGCCAGCCTGATCCTGTTCTGGATCTGGACGCCGCTGGGCTGGATCGGCACGCTGCTAACCATCTGGTGCGCGTTGTTCTTCCGCGACCCGGTGCGCGTGACGCCGGTCCGCGATGGCATCGTGGTGTCGCCGGCCGATGGCCGGGTCTCGATGATTGCGCAAGTCTTGCCGCCGGCTGAACTTGGTCTCGGCGACAAGCCGCTATTGCGGATCTCGGTGTTCATGAGCGTCTTCAACTGTCATGTGAATCGCAGCCCGGTTACAGGGCGGATTGACCGCATCGCCTATCGTCCCGGCACCTTCATCAACGCCGAACTCGACAAGGCCAGCGAAGACAACGAGCGCAACTCGCTCGTCATCTCGACACCGAACGGGCGCGTTGGTGTGGTCCAGATCGCCGGCCTGGTGGCGCGGCGGATTGTCTCGTTCGTGCGCGAAGGGCAGTCGATCGGCGCCGGCGAGCGGTTCGGCCTGATCCGGTTCGGGTCCCGCCTCGACGTCTATCTGCCGGAAGGCACGCAATCGCTGGTTTCCGAGGGCCAAACGGCGGTGGCCGGCGAGACCGTCCTGGCGGATTTCAGGTCCGCCGAGCAGGGCCGGACCTTCCGCGCCGATTAACCATTGGTAAGGTCACCCGGAGCCTTTCCCGTTTCTTACGCGAACCGCTGTCGAGTTCGCGCGAAATCGCTCTGGGGCGACTTGCCGCGGCAATGGCGGAGAGGCCTGGCGCTTGCTATATTGGGTTTGCCATGACGCCCGAAGATCTCAGATATCCGGAAATGCGCCGTCGCCGGTTTCGCCCGATCCCGGTGCGCATGTTGGTGCCCAACGTAATCACCCTGCTGGCGATCTGCGCCGGTCTTACGGCGATCCGCCTTTCGACCGAGGGGCGGATGGAACTCGCCGTCGCCGCCATCGTCTTCGCCGCTATCCTCGACGGGCTCGACGGCCGGGTCGCGCGCATGATCAAGGGCCAGTCGAAATTCGGGGCCGAGCTCGACAGCCTCGCCGACTTCGTCAATTTCGGCGTGGCGCCAGGCCTCATCCTCTATTTCTGGCACTTGCACGAACTCGCCAATGTCGGCTGGATCGCCGCAATGGTGTTTGCGATTTCCGGCGGCCTGCGGCTCGCGCGCTTCAACGCGACGATCGACGATCCGAACAAACCGCCGTTCGCGGCCAACTACTTCACTGGCGTTCCGGCGCCGGCCGGTGCGATCACCGTGCTGCTGCCGATCTATCTCGCATTCCTGGGACTGCCGACGCCGCCGGTAACACTGATCGCACTTTACACGCTGCTGATCGCGTTCCTGATGGTCTCGCGATTGCCCGTGTTTTCCGGCAAGACCGTGCGTATGCGCGTACCGCCGGAAATGGTGCTGCCGGTGTTCGTCTCCGTGGTGTTTTTCATCGCGCTGCTGATTGGCTACCCCTGGCACATTCTCTCGGCCGGTTCGGTGCTTTATCTCCTGAGCCTGCCGCTGGGATGGAAATCTTATCGCGACCACGCACGACACGCTGCGGCGCAAGCTGCTGTGCCCGCTGAAACCGCAAATCCGGCGCCGACGTACCCGCATGCCGTTACTGACGGCGAACCGGACCGGCCGGCTCGCCTGAACTAAACGGCCTGCCGACTTTTTCATTTCCGAAATATCTGCCATGAGCGATCGCCGAGTTGGGTTTGCGCCCAATCTCGGCTATAGCCGGGGCAGATACTGTTTCAAAAAAAGATCGCGCCAAGCACCAGGAGAGACGCCGTGAACAAAGCCATCTCAGCCCCGGTACCCGCTTCCGTGCTCGAAGCGTTGGCGCGCTGCGATACGCCGACGATTTGCAACGCGATGGAAATCGTCGCGCCGGAACGCCGGCTGATCGGCTACACGACGAAGCAGCTAGTTTGCCCGTTCCCGGATCTGCCGCCGATGGTTGGCTATGCGCGCACCGTGACGATCCGCTCGGTGCTGCAGTCCGGCCTTCCTGCCGCGGAGCAAGCCAAGCGGCGCATTCAATATTACGAGTATGTCGGCACCGGCTTTGGCCCGCGCATCACGGTGATTCAGGATATCGATGGCGCAGACATCGGCTATGGCGCGTTCTGGGGCGAGGTGCAGAGCAACGTGCACAAGGCGCTCGGCTGCCTCGGCGTGATCACCGATGGTTCGATCCGCGACATACCGCAGTGGGCGCCGGGCTTCCAGGCGCTGGCCGGATCGATCGGTCCGTCGCACGCCTGGGTGCATGCGGAAAGCTTTGGCGGCGAAGTCCGCGTCGCCGGCATGACGGTGCGCTCCGATGATCTGATTCATGCCGATCGCCACGGCGCGATCGTGATTCCGGTCGATATCGCTGCGAAACTGCCCGATGCCGCCGAGCTCTGCGGCCGCCGCGAGACGCCGATCCTGGAAATCGCCCGCAGTTCGGATTTTTCGCTCGAAAAGCTGAAGGAGGCGCTGAAGCGCTCCGCCGAAATCCACTGACAGTCGCGCTCACTGCAGCGCGGAGGTCACGTCGGCGCGACCTCCGCGACTCCGCGAATGGTCATATCAACCGCGACATAGAGGATCACGAGCAGGCCGACATAGGCGATCCAGCGATGGTTTTGTAGCAGGCGCGCGATGAAGGAAGCGGCCGCCCCCATCATCGCAATGGAGAGGATGAGGCCAAAGATCAGCACGACCGGCTGCTCGCGAGCGGCCCCGGCAACAGCGAGGACGTTGTCGAGCGACATGGATACATCCGCCACGATGATCTGCGTTGTGGCCTGCAAGAGCGTCTTCCCGGGCATGCCTTCGGCCTTCATGCCGGCGATGGTCGCGTCGGCCGCCATCGACTTTGCAGATGCGCGCAGCTCGCGCCACATTTTCCAGCACACCCACAACAGCAGGATCCCGCCGGCCAGCAGAAGGCCGACGATCTGCATGATTTGCGTGGCGACCCCGGCAAAGAGGATGCGCAGCGTGGTTGCAGCGAGAATGCCGATCAGAATCGCCTTGCCGCGTTGCGATTCGGGCAGTCCAGCGGCGGCAAGGCCGATAACGACGGCATTGTCTCCGGCCAGCACAAGGTCGATCATGACGACCTGCAGAAACGCGGCGAGGAATTCGAAAGAGAAGAATTCGGACACGTGTCATGCTCCCCTGGTTGTCGGGGGAGTGATCCGGGTTTTGACGCTGGGTTTTCTGCGATCCGGTGGATGAAGGAATCCGCCGTGACGCAATCCTGCGGCGCGGGTCAAAGCAGGGCCACTCCAACTTAACTCCAGTCCGACATCGCAGCCTGTCGGCTGCCAGAGGGGCCCGGCCTGGTACGATCTACTCCAGTCGCGACTCCGGACGTTGTGCGGCCTGTTCCTCGAAGAACAGCGCCGCTTGATCCGGTTCGCCAAAAATCGCCGCTGCGCACCCTATAAAGGTGAACGCTCCGGCAAAATCCCACAAGGTTATGTTCGCCGCATTTTCCTGAACGCGGAGCAAGCGCGCCACGATGGCGGCGGTCGCCGCTTCCGCAAAGAGCAGGATACTGAACGCGGGCAGGACCAGCTCTGGCTCCAGCATGCGGATCATCAGGAGCGCGGGGCAAACGGTTGCGGCGCCGAACAGCGCCAATATGCCGAAAGGCTCCAGTGAAGGAGCGTTTCGCATGATCCGATCTGGACTGAACGCAAACATCTTGTCCCTTTACGCGAACTTGCGGAGCGCGTCGTCGACGACGATCTAACGATAGCAAAACACGCGCGGGGCTGCGAGGTTCGGGCCCGTGGCGCAGCGCCGCAGTGGTATTATGGTTGTGCCATGCGGGAACCTGCGCAGGCGGGGAAAAGGACGGGAAGTGCTCGATGAAAATGAACAACAAGACGGTATTCATCACCGGCTCGACCGATGGCGTCGGCCGCTATGTCGCGACCAGGCTTGCCGCCGCGGGCGCCAAGGTTCTGATCCACGGCCGCGACGCCGCACGCGGCAGGTCGCTCGCTGAAGAGATCAGGCGGGCAGGGGGCAGTGAACCGGCCTTCTATCAGGCGGATTTGTCTTCGCTTGTCGAGACGCGGAAACTTGCCGACGCAGTGCTCGCCGATCACCAGCGGCTTGATGTTTTCGTCAGCAACGCCGGCATCGGTTCGCAGAGCGAGGGGCCGGCGCGGCAGATCAGCAAGGACGGATACGAGCTGCGGTTCGCGGTGAACTACCTCGCCGGGTTTCTGCTCACTCATCTTCTTTTGCCGCTCCTGAAGGCGAGCGCGCCGTCACGCATCGTTAATGTTGCTTCCCTCGGCCAGCATCCGATCGATTTTGACGACGTGATGATCACCCGGGGATACAGCGGCAGCCGCGCTTATGCGCAGAGCAAGCTGTCGCAGATCATGTTCACGATCGATCTCGCCGACCAGCTCAAGGGCTCCGGCGTGACCGTGAATTCGCTGCATCCGGCGACCTACATGAATACCACGATGGTGCGGGCCGGCGGCATCACTCCGATCTCAACGGTCGAGCAGGGTGGCGAGGCGATCCTGCATCTCGTGACCGGCGATGACGTGGCCGCCAAGAGCGGGCTGTTCTTCAATGGCATGAACGAAGCCAAAGCCAATCCGCAAGCCTACGATGCGGCGGCGCGCCAGCGGTTGCGCGCGTTGAGCCTCGAACTCACGGGCCTGCCGGCCGCCTGAGCGAGCGCCGGGGAATTATGGTTAGCAAAGGATTGAGATCGCCTCGCGCGCTAAATCCTTCGAATAACGCAGCGATTGATCGCGATTCCCGCCAAAGGCCGATCGTGCTCGGTATTGTGCGGCCATGTCGCGGCTTAACCTTTACGCGTCTTTAATGGCCGCAACGTAGGGTTTTTCCACGCGGTTCGCCTTGGGCCGCGCACCGTCCAGGATAGGCGGGTCTTGCGTACGCGGTGGAGTCTCCCATGGATATCATGACGGGCGTTGGGCTCGTAGCGGGCATCATTGTCATTGCAACGATGATGCTCCTGGGCGGCGACCTGCACCTGTTCGTCAGCGAGCATGCCATCATCATCATTTTCGGCGGATCGATTGCGGCCACGATGATCCGCTTTCCGCTTGGCGTGATGCTGCACGGCCTGCCGCTTGGCGCGAAATTCGCGTTCACGATGAGCCGGCTGTCGGCGCGCGACCTCGTCGATGAGCTTGCACGCATTGCCGAGATTGCCCGCAAGCAGGGGCCGGTCGGCCTGGAAAAAGTCGAGACCGACGAGCCGTTCCTCGCCAAGGGCATCCGCTACGTCGCCGACGGCTATGATCTCGAATTCATCCGCGACAACATGGAGCGCGACCGCGACAATTTCCTGATGCATCTCGACGAAGGCAGCAAGATCTACCGCGCCATCGGCGACTGTGCGCCGGCGTTCGGCATGATCGGCACCCTGATCGGCATGGTGCAAATGTTCGCCAACATGACCGACCCGTCAAAGCTCGGACCGTTCATGGCGACCGCGCTGCTGGCGACGCTTTACGGCGCGCTGGTCGCAAACCTGTTCTGCCTTCCGATCGCTGACAAACTGCATGGCAAGCTGCTGGATGAAGAGACCAACCGCACGCTGATCATCGACGGCATTCTGATGATCCGTGATTCCAAGAGCCCGGCGCTGGTTCGGGAAATGCTGCTGGCCTACCTGCCGGAGAAACATCGCGACGAAGAAGGCGAACCGGTTCCGGCTTGACCGGCGGATCACCGATAGCGGCGGTCCGGGAAGCAGGCAATGGCCAAGAAAAAACGTGGCGAGACACATGGTGGCGGGCACGGCTGGTTCGTGACCTTCGCCGATCTCATGGGGTTGATGATGAGCTTCTTCGTGATGCTCGTCGCCTTCTCGACCATGGACAACAACAAGCTCAAGATCGTTGCCGGCTCGATGCGCGAGGCGTTCGGCGTGCAGACCACCGTGCGCCATTCCGGGATCATCGAATCCGACGGTTTGCCGACGCGGCCGAAGCTGAAGAACGTCGACCGTATCACGCCGGAGGAATCGTCCGCCAACCCGACTCCCGATGAGAAAGAGCGCAACCAGCTCAATGGCGCCCGTCTCAAGATCGACCGTGAATTCGCGCTGGCCTCGGCCTCGTTGCGGCAGGCGCTGCAGGACATGCCGGAACTGACCGAGATGTCCAAGCACATCATGTTCGAGGAGACCAAAGAGGGCCTCAATCTCGAAATCGTCGATCAGGACGGCCGCTCGATGTTTGCCGACGGTTCCAGGGTGCCGTACGACCGCACGCGCCGGCTGATCCAGAAGCTCGCGGCGCCGCTAAAGGCGACGCCGCTACGGGTCTCCATCATCGGCCACACCGCCGCAGGCTTCGTGCCGGCGCGCAGCGATTATGACGCGTTCGACCTTTCCGCGGATCGCGCCAATGCGGTGCGCCAGATTCTCGAACGCGAAGGACTGCCGGCCTCTCACATTTTCGCGGTCTCGGGCAAAGCTGATAGCCAGCCGCTGTTTCCCGACGATCCGTCGCTGGCTGCAAACCGTCGCGTGACCATCATCTTGATGCGCGAAGACCCGCCGCTTCCGCCTAACCTGAAGCCTTAAATGAGGCACTGCCGAGACTACTATTGTACCATCCGGCGCGTTAGGATAAAAGTTGCGCGGCCATGCGCAGGCTTCGGTCGCGATGCTATGGTTGTTCGGTTGACAGGCGATGCGGAAGCATCGATAGCCGCCCGGATCCAAATCAACCGATAGAGCGTTTTCTCTCGCCATGACGGTCAGCGTCTCATCTACCGAAGCCCATGAGGGGCCGGTCACCTCAGGCTTTTGGGCCCTGACGCTCGGCAGCATCGGTGTGGTCTTCGGCGACATCGGGACGTCGCCACTCTATGCATTTCGCGAGGCGGTAGCCGGCGCGGCGCATGGTCAGCCGGTGTCGCGCGTCATCGTGCTCGGCGTGTTGTCGCTGATCCTGTGGGCGCTTCTGATCGTCGTCACCGCAAAATACGTCCTGCTCCTGCTGCGCGCCGACAATAACGGCGAGGGTGGTACGCTTTCATTGATGGCGCTGGGTCAACGCGCAGTAGGCCGCAGAAGCTGGCCTTTGCTGGCGCTGGGCGTGGTCGGCGCGTCGATGTTCATCGGCGATTCCATGATCACGCCGGCGATTTCGGTGCTGTCCGCGGTCGAAGGTCTCAAGCTCGCAACACCGGCGCTCGAACATTATGTGGTGCCGCTGACGGTTTTCATTCTCGTCGTGCTGTTCTCGGTGCAGAGCAGCGGTACCGCGCGCGTCGCTTCCGCCTTCGGCCCGGTGATGGTCGTGTGGTTCGCCACGCTGGCGGTGATGGGGCTCGTTCACATCAGTGACGATCCGTCGGTGATCGCTGCGATCAATCCCTGGTACGGGATCCAATTCCTGCTGTCCCACGGCACCATCGGGTTGGTGACGCTCGGCGCGGTCTTTCTTGCCGTGACCGGCGGCGAGGCGCTCTATGCGGATCTCGGCCATTTCGGGCGCAAGCCGATCCAGTCCGGGTGGCTCTTCCTCGTGCTGCCCTCGCTGCTGATCAATTATTTCGGGCAGGGCGCACTGGTGCTTTCCGATCCGACCGCGATCGAGAATTCGTTCTACCGCATGGTCCCCGAGGTGCTGCTGCTTCCGATGGTGGTGCTTGCGACCGCGGCGACCGTCATCGCGAGCCAGGCGGTGATCACCGGTGCCTACTCGCTTGTTCGCCAGGCCGTGCAGCTCGGCCTGTTGCCGCGCTTCGAGGTCCGCTACACCTCGGAAGCCCATGCCGGACAAATCTATCTGCCGCGCGTCAACCGGCTGCTCCTGATCGGCGTGCTGCTGCTGGTGCTGCTGTTCCGTACTTCGAGCGGACTGGCCTCGGCCTATGGCATTGCGGTCTCCACGACCATGGTCGCCGACGGGATCATGGGTTTTGTGGTGATCTGGAAATTGTGGAATTGGCGCGTGGCGACTGCGGCCGCGGTGATCCTGCCCTTCGTCGTCGTCGACATGACCTTCCTCAGCGCCAACCTTCTCAAGCTGTTGGAAGGCGCCTGGGTGCCGCTGCTGTTCGGTGGTGCCATGGCGCTCATGATCTGGACCTGGCGGCGCGGCGCGGCGATTTTGACAGCGAAAACCCGGCGCATCGAAGTGCCGTTAACGGACCTGATCAAAAGCCTTGAAAAGCGTCCGCCTCATATCGTCAAGGGCACCGCGGTGTTTCTGACCAGCGATCCGAGTTTCGTGCCGACCGCACTTCTGCACAATCTCAAGCACAACAAGGTGCTGCACGAGCACAATGTGATCCTGACGATCGAGACGGCACAGACGCCGCGCGTCTATCCCTCCGAACGCGTCCACATGGAAAAAATCAGCGACAAGTTTTCCCTCGTGCGGCTGCGCTTCGGCTTCATGGAATCGCCGAACGTCCCCAAGGCGCTGGTGATCGCGCGCAAGCTTGGCTGGCAGTTCGACATCATGGCGACGTCGTTCTTCGTCTCGCGGCGCTCGCTCAAGCCGTCGACACAGTCGGGAATGCCGCTATGGCAGGATCATCTATTCATTGCGATGAGCCGGTCGGCGAATGACGCGACCGACTATTTCCAGATCCCCACCGGACGGGTAGTTGAGGTCGGCACACAGGTAACTGTTTGATCTTCTGAACAAATTCGCCTTGCAGTCTGGCCTGATCCATGCGAAAAATGCATATCGGAGGCCCATATACAGCCTAACCTATGCATTCGTGCGGGGAGTATAGCGCTGCGACCCTGCATTGTGCAGTGCGATAGATAACCGAGGCCTCACCCATGTCATCCGGAATTACGATCACCGCGGCGGAAACGCCCGCGGCCAACGGGCATGGGGAAGCGCATTCCACGGCCGGGTTCAAGGCTCTGATGCTTGGCAGTATCGGTGTCGTTTATGGCGACATCGGCACCAGCCCGCTCTACGCGCTGCGTGAGGCGGTTGTCGCCGCCAGTGGGGCTGACGGCAGCGTCACGACTTTGGCCGTGCTCGGCGTTCTCTCCCTGATCCTGTGGGCGCTGATCGTT
>JBJMTR010000044.1:0-10011 GCA_045811565.1 Bradyrhizobium sp. | reverse complement strand
TTCGGCAGCCCGGAGGGCAAGGCCACCGCGGCCGATCTGCCGAAATTCGCAACCGGCGGCGCCGACATGATGTTCTTTGACACAACCGAGGTGTGACGTCAGTGACGGCCAAAGGCTGCGGCCATATCGCCGGCATCCAAACCGTCACGCCGAGCGCGCTGGGCTGTGAGGAATGCTTGAAGAGCGGCAGCCGATGGCTGCATTTGCGGATCTGCCGCACTTGCGGTCATGTCGGCTGCTGCGACGATTCCCCGAACAAGCACGCCACCGCGCATTTCCACTCAACCGGCCATCCGATCATCGAAGGCTACGATCCGCCGGAAGGCTGGGGCTGGTGCTATGTCGATCAAGTGCTGTTCGATCTCTCAAACCGGAAGTCGCCGCATAGCGGCGCGATCCCGCGCTATTACTGATTGAACTTTTCCATGCACCTGCCCCTGTGCTGTCATTTGTGACAGCCCTGCAAACGGTTCGGGCAAGTCCGTACCCTACCGGCATCATATGCTGGCAATCCTGCCAAGTATGCATGTGGCAATTTATTCCGTTGCGTCGTAACCTCTGGCGGGTTCTCAACGGGGAGTACACCACATGGTTTTAGGTATGAGCTTGGCGACGTTCACGCTCGTTCACGTGATCATCAGCCTGATTGCAATCGTGACAGGTCTCCTTGTGATGTTCGGCCTGCTTGGGTCCAGACGGATGCCGGGGCTGACCGCGACCTTCCTGCTGTTCACGGTCCTGACCAGCGTCACCGGCTTCGTGTTTCCGTTCACGCAGTTGTTGCCGTCGCACATGGTCGGGATTCTCTCGCTGGTGCTGCTGGCGATTGCTTGCATCGCGCTCTACGCCATGAAGCTCGCCGGTCCGTGGCGCTCGATCTATGTGGTGACGGCGATGACGTCGCTATACCTCAACGTGTTCGTGCTGGTCATCCAGGCATTCCTCAAAGTGCCCGCGCTGCACGCGCTGGCGCCGAGCGTGCCGCCGGCCGGGCCGGTGTTCGCGGTCGTGCAGGGCATCGTGCTGATGTTCTTTGTGCTGGTGATCATAGGGGCGTGGCGGCGGTTCAAGCCCATGGCCGTCTTCGCCTGATCCAGCTCGCACATCTGAAACTGGGTCAATCGGGCAACGCTTCGAACCCGGATGCGCAATTGCGCATCGGGGCATCTCGATCAACTTACCGCTGGATTCCGGGTTCGCGCTGACGCGCGCCCCGGAATGACGATACAGCAAAGGAGTTATCCATGCCCACGATCACGACAAAAGATGGCACCGGGATCTATTACAAGGACTGGGGCTCCGGTCAGCCTATCGTATTCAGCCACGGTTGGCCGCTGTCTGCTGATGACTGGGACGCGCAGATGCTGTTCTTCCTAAACCACGGCTATCGAGTCATTGCCCACGACCGCCGCGGCCACGGCCGATCCAGCCAGACAGGCGACGGCCATGATATGGATCACTATGCGGACGACCTTGCGGCTTTGACGGCGCATCTCGATCTGAAGAACGCCATTCACGTCGGCCATTCCACCGGCGGGGGCGAAGTGGTCCACTATCTGGCGCGGCACGGCGAGAACCGGGTGGCGAAGGCGGCGATCATCAGCGCGGTGCCGCCGCTGATGGTGCAGACAGCGGCCAATCCCGGTGGGCTTCCCAAGGAAATCTTTGACGGATTTCAGGCGCAGCTCGCTGCCAATCGCCCGCAATTTTATCGCGATGTCGCTGCAGGTCCGTTCTATGGCTACAATCGGCCCGGCGCCACAGCCTCGGAGGCTGTTATCCAGAATTGGTGGCGTCAGGGTATGATGGGCGGCGCCAAGGCGCACTACGATGGGATCGTCGCGTTCTCGCAGACCGACTTCACCGCCGACCTCAAAGCGATCACCGTGCCCGTCCTGGTGATGCATGGCGCCGACGATCAGATCGTCCCTTATGCCGCCTCGGCACCATTGTCGGCAAGTCTGCTGAAAAACGGGACGCTGAAGACCTATAAGGGATTTCCGCACGGCATGCCGACCACGGAAGCGGCCACGATCGACGCCGATCTGTTGGCGTTCATCAAAGGATGATGGTCATCCTGTTCGGGGCGGCCGGCATGGTCGCGCGAGCAGGTTATCCGCGTTGGTCCGGTATGCGCCGTAAGGCGCAGGCCCGGAATCCATACTCCCGCCTATGCTTTGTGCACAACCAAAGGCCTTGTAATGGACCGCATTCGTATTGTCGGGGGCAGCAAGCTCAACGGCAGTATTGCGATCTCGGGCGCGAAGAATGCCGCGCTGCCCTTGATGATCGCGGGGCTGCTGACCGAGGACAGCTGATACTCGACAACGTGCCGCGGCTTGCGGATGTCGCGCAATTGCAGCGCATCCTCGGCAATCATGGCGTCGACATCACCTCCGTAGGCAAGCGGCCCGGCGACCGCGAATATCAGGGCGGTGCGTCGATCCAGCGTATCCGCGATTGAGGCCCGGAAATGCCATCGACCAACCAGCTCAAGCTGATTGCGCTCGATGCCGACGACCTCGCCGTGATTTCCGCGCATGTGCAGGACGCCCGCGTGCAGACCATGGACATCATCTGGCGGCAGGCCGAGAAGCGGCTGGTGGTCGGCATGCGCAGGCTCGACTGGGAGCAGGCGCTGTCCGGCGAAACCGCCTCGCGCCGGCTGATTGCAGCGCTGCGCTTCGATCGGGTGCTGGCCTGCAAGTCGCGCAACATCGATCTGGAAGCACCGGAAACCGTCCTGGAACTGCTCGGGATCGAGTTTCATCCGACCGACCCGCCTGGCGGCTGCGCACTTCTGATGTTCAGCCATGGCGGGGCGCTGCGGCTCGACATCGAATGCCTGGAATGCGAGCTGACGGACCTCGGCACCGACGATCTCGGGACCACACCGCCGGAGCGGGATGGTGAGTGAACGTCATTCCGGGCGGTGCGCAGCATCGCACCCGGAATCTCTAGATTCCCAAGGGCGCAATTGCGCCTTTGAGGTCTGGTGCCAACGCACCATCCCGGAACGACGATAAGTATTGCCGGGTTTCAAGGGTTGACGGCCATTGGCTGCCGCGCCATTGAGCATGAGCCCTTATGTGAGTCCCAGAAAGCCACCATGCCGGTTCGCCTGGACAGAAGCCACGTCGATTTCGACCAGCGATTCCAAACCTTTCTTGCGGCGAAGCGCGAGGTCTCGGCCGATGTCGAGCGCGCCACCCGTGCCATCGTCGACGACGTGGCGGCGCGCGGTGATGCCGCGCTGATCGAGGCGACGCGCAAATTCGACCGGCTTGAGCTCGAGGCCAGCGGTTTGCGCGTGACCGCAACCGAGATCGACGCCGCGGTGAAGGCCTGCGATGTCAAAACGATCGAGGCGCTGAGATTCGCGCGCGACCGCATCGAGAGCTTTCATGCCAGGCAGATGCCACAGGACGAGCGCTTCACAGATGCGCTCGGCGTGGAACTCGGCTGGCGCTGGAGCGCGGTCGATGCAGTCGGGCTGTATGTGCCGGGCGGCACCGCCGCCTATCCGTCCTCGGTGCTGATGAATGCGGTGCCCGCAAAAGTGGCGGGCGTTCCGCGCGTCGTGATGGTGGTACCGTCGCCGGACGGCAAGCTCAATCCGCTGGTGCTGGCGGCGGCAGATCTTGCCGGCGTGTCCGAGATCTACCGTGTCGGCGGCGCGCAGGCGGTCGCCGCACTGGCGTATGGAACGGCCAGTATCGCGCCCGTGGCAAAGATCGTCGGCCCCGGCAACGCCTACGTCGCCGCCGCCAAGCGGCTGGTGTTCGGCAAGGTCGGCATCGACATGATCGCCGGCCCCTCGGAAGTGCTGGTGATCGCCGACCAGACCGGCAATGCCGATTGGATCGCCGCCGATCTCCTGGCACAGGCCGAACACGACGCCAGCGCGCAGTCGATCCTGATTACCGACAGCGCGGCGCTGGCCGCTGACGTTGAACGCGCGGTGGAAGCGCAGCTTGCGATCCTGCCGCGCGCCGACATCGCGCGCGCCTCATGGAATGATTTTGGCGCCATCATTTTAGTTGCGAAGCTCGAGGACGCGGTCGTGCTGGCAAACGCGATCGCCGCCGAGCATCTGGAAATCATGACCGCGGATGCCGAAGCGCTTTCGGCAAAAGTCCGCAATGCCGGCGCGATCTTCCTCGGACCGCATACCCCTGAGGCGATCGGCGACTATGTCGGCGGCTCCAACCACGTGCTGCCGACCGCGCGTTCGGCGCGGTTCTCGTCGGGATTGGGCGTACTTGACTTCATGAAGCGGACCTCGATCCTCAAATGCGGGCCCGACCAGTTGCGCGCGCTTGGGCCGGCCGCGATGACGCTTGGCAAAGCTGAGGGTCTTGATGCCCATTCACGCTCCGTCGGATTGCGCCTCAATCTCCCATGAACAAACCGCCCCCAGACGAGGATGCCCAAAATCGCATCGTCGCGGTGACACTCGACGAAGAATCGATCGGGCGTTCCGGGCCCGACATTGAGCATGAGCGCGCGATCGCGATCTACGATCTGATCGAACAGAACCTGTTCGCGCCGGAAGGCGCGGGCACAGGTCCGTTCACGCTGCACATCGCGATCACAGGCAACCGGCTAATGTTCGACATCCGCCGCGAGGACGGCACGCCGGTGGTGGCACATCTGTTGTCGCTGACGCCATTCCGGCGGATCGTGAAGGACTATTTCATGATCTGCGACAGCTATTATCAGGCGATCCGCACCGCGACGCCGGACAAGATCGAGGCCATAGACATGGGCCGCCGCGGCATCCATGACGAAGGCTCGCGTACGCTGCAGGAACGGCTGAAGGGCAAGGTGCGGATCGATTTCGAAACCGCCCGCCGGCTGTTCACGCTGATCTGCGTGTTGCACTGGAAGGGCCAGGACGCATGATCCCGAAAAGTGCGAAGCGGTTTTCCCGGACAAACGCCTTCGTTTGTCCAGAGGACATGCGCAAAGCGAGAAGCATGGTGCTTGCGACGCTGATGCCCCAGCCGGAAAAAGCCTGACCGCATGGTGGCGCCGTCGCGCGCGCGCAATCCGCAGGCCGTACTGTTCGCGTGCGGCCAGAACAGCGTGCGTTCGCCGATGGCCGCAAGCCTGCTGCAGAAGATGTTTCCGCAGGCGCTCTATGTGAGGTCCGCGGGCGTCAAGAAGGGCGAGCTCGATCCGTTCGCGGTCGCGGTGATGGCCGAACTCGGCCAGGATATTTCTGCCCACAAGCCCGTCACCTTCGAGGAACTCGACGATTGGGAAGGGCTCAATTTCGACCTGATCATCACGCTGTCGCCTGAGGCGCACCACAGGGCCCTGGAGCTCACACGCACGCTCGCCGCCGACGTCGAATACTGGCCGATGCACGATCCGACCGGCACGGAGGGCAACCGCGAGCAGAAGCTTCAAGCCTATCGCGAGGTCTGCGACACCCTCTTGCTGCGCATCCGCAAACGCTTTTCAAAGACCGGCGCCGCGAGCGAATAATGACTGCGGGATGCCATTCGCCAAAGCGGCTGGTTCCCCGGTTGTGGAAGGAAGCCCCTTCCTATAGGTTCCGCGCGCGTTCACCTCCCGATTCCCCGCCGATAAAATCCGCATGCTAGGCCGTCCCAAATTCGTTCTTGCTTCCGGCTCGCCGCGGCGGCTGGCGCTGCTTAACCAGACCGGCATCGAGCCCGATGCGCTGCGTCCCGCCGATGTCGACGAGACCCCGAAACGGGGCGAACTGCCGCGCGCCTGTGCCAACAGGCTGGCCCGCGCCAAGGCCGACGCCGCGCTGAAATCGGTGCATCTCGACGACGATCTGCGCGGCTCCTTCATCCTCGCCGCTGATACCGTGGTCGCGGTCGGCCGCCGCATCCTCCCCAAGGCCAATCTGGTCGACGAAGCCGCGCAGTGCCTGCGGCTGTTGTCCGGGCGCAACCATCGCGTCTACACCGCGATCTGCCTGGTGACGCCGAAGGAGGCCTTTCGCCAGCGCCTGGTCGAGACGCGCGTGCGCTTCAAGCGCCTGAGCGAGGACGACATCCAGGCCTATATCGGCTCGGGCGAATGGCGCGGCAAAGCTGGCGGCTATGCCGTGCAGGGCATCGCCGGATCGTTTGTGGTCAAGATGGTAGGTTCCTACAGCAATGTCGTGGGATTGCCGCTCTATGAATCAGTCACGCTGCTCGGCGGAGAGGGTTTTCCGATCCGCTTCGGCTGGTTGAATGCCAGCTGAGCCACCAGGCGCGGGTGGGCCGCCTCCCGAGGAGGCGCCAAAGCCGTGCCCGATCTGCGGCAAGCCCGCCGCCGAGGCCACGCGTCCGTTCTGTTCCCCGCGCTGCCGGGACATCGATTTGAACCGCTGGCTGTCCGGCCGCTACGTCGTCCCCGGCCGCGAGAACAGCGACGAGGACGGAGAATAGGCGAGCGTTTAGCGCCTCATTCGCGCGTCGTCGCCCTTCGGGCTATGCCGGGCACGCTTCGCCGTCGCCTGCGTGGCTGCGCCACGCGTAGCCGAAGGCGAAGCGTGGTGGACAGCGCCGCCCGACCCCACTATAAACCGCCCCGCTTCCCTAGGCCTCTGGGCCCGCGAAGTGCCCAGGTAGCTCAGTTGGTAGAGCATGCGACTGAAAATCGCAGTGTCGGTGGTTCGATCCCGCCCCTGGGCACCACGGCGCTTCTAAGCGCCTGATTTCCAAAGCAATTCAGCAGCATCAACGGCTTAGCGCTACCCGATTGGTCCAAAAGGGGTGGTACAATGTCGCTTCCAATGTCACGTCCGTCCAAGCATCCGAAAACTGGAATCTATCAGCTCCGGAAAGTCGTCCCGGAAGTAAGCTCGTGGGCAAGCGCGAGGCGAAGCTGAGCCCCGGCGCAAGCCAGCCCCGTACCGGGGCCGCTTCTTTCTTGTCGGGGGCACGTGCGGGTTCAACGCTTCTGGTACGGGTGAAAGATGTGGTCCTTCGCCTTCACGGCCACATGGCACGCGTGTCCGCAGTCTGAGGGGCTGGGATCGGCCGTGAAATTGTCGGATGCGGCTTCGTAGTTGAACAGCGCGTATCCCCATCCGCCGCTTTGCGGAAATCTCTTGCTGTCCTTTTCGATGACGAAAGCCTGCGTGAAGACGTCTGGCACATCCACGACGAATGGGGCCTCCGTGCTCTTCTTCGGCTTCCATTGAAGCTTCACGATCTTGGAGCCATCCGGGAAAGGCTGGCCGTTGTTCGGAACGCCGGCCTTGTACGCCTCGATCATGGTCGGATTGGCGACGATCACCTTGAGCACTTCGTCGGTCCGGGCGGAAGAGACCACCGCCCAGTCCTCGTATCCCTTGAAGTCGGAGAATGCGATTCCGCTTGGCGATTTCAGCGAGTACTTGTCCTGCGCGTAAACGGCCGCGCCGCCCAGGACGGCGAGCACTACCGCGCTGATAACCATCAGCCAGGATGCAATTTTCGTCATTGCTCATTCCTCCGAGCGACTTGTAAATAAAGTTAAACTGTTCAAATCGACGCGCGCGGCGCACCCGACGTACTCGTCCAACATTGGTCGCTCCGCGCAATCAGCGGACGTGTTTACTCGATGCCCGCTTTGCTCCTGCCGGCGGACACGCCACGTCCGCTAAGTGTGCGAACAACCGCCATTCGAAATTGTAAGGAGTTCATGTCGGAGAATTGGGCGATGACAACCAGCTCCGGCTTCCGATCCCCTCCTTCCCGGCATTAGTGAGGCTGCCTTCGTCAGGGCGCGACCACCATGCTTGGCGATGATCGGCCCGATCTTGGTAAGATATTCCTTGAACACCGCCGCGTCGGTGACGATGTGTTCGACTACTAGATAGGCCTTCGGTATGAACGCCCCTTTGAGCTACGCATGATCCTATCGGGCTTTCGGAAATTAGGACACTGTCACTTCAGTTTAGGATGTGGGCCCTCTCGGGCCCGGATCTCGTTTCCAGGCCAGAATGAATCCACCGCATTGCCGGATTTGAGCCGCATTGTGACCCAGGTCACGGCCAAAGGTCGTGCCGTGGGGCGCAACACCGGGGTTTTTTATGTCCGGTCATTTGCGATTTTGCATCGCTGCTTTTGTCCTTCTCGCAAGTCTTTCGACGTCGCCTGCGTCTTCGAATCCTTTTGCAGACTTGTTCAACGTCGCTCCCCAGACAGCCATTGCGCCCGCTTCCGCGGAAAGGGAGTGCTTGCCGCGACCCGGCAAGTCGACGGCGAACGGTCAGCACTGGGTCTATCGTTTGGACGGCCACCGCAAATGCTGGTTCCAGGCTGCCGAGGGGATCGCGACGGTGAAGAAGCGGGTTCATCTTCACGCCGCGAAGCATCGTGTCGCCGCTCCCGCGGAGAACGAGACCGCGCGGCGCAAGCGGGAAGCGGTCGTGGATGCGCGTGCGGAGCTGTTGCGCTCAGCAGCGGCGGAAACGTCTCAGCCGACGCCGCCCGCGTCCGAGCTAAAGGTGGTTGATGTCGCTGCCGTCGTCGCTATGGGAACCGCGGCCCTCGCGCCACCGGCACCCGTCGCCAACCGCGCGACCGGTCAGCTCACGCCTGACCACCCCACGCGGCGGCAGGTCGACGTGAAGACACTTCTTGCAGCCGCGCCGGCCGCCAGCGACGCGGTTGCCGCCTCCGTGCCTCCGGCCCCAGCGGTCGCCTTTCCTATCGCCGAAGCGGGCGATGACGGGCGGGGCTGGACGGCAAACTGGCTTGGCATGCTGCTGATGGCTCTGGGGCTCGTATCCGTCTTAAGCTCGAGCCATGTCCTTCGGGGGGCCGTGCTGTTGCGCCAGCTGAATTAGCCTTCGCTTTGCCAAAGGCAGCTAGGATCGAAAACGCGACCTCGCGGGGGTGGGCTGCTATTGGGCGCAAACCGGGCATTCGGCCGGGCCGCACTTCTCAGAACGGCTACATCCGGACTCACGCCCTGCAACAAGCACTTGCTCGATCGGCAGGCATAAAAAGCTCGTGACTGGGCCGCACGCCGGGCATCCCAACGCCACTATCATCGCAGGGTTCGCTGTGAAGCTGCCCATCAGCTCATATGCGCCACTCGCGTTCAGCGCTAATAGCAGATCGAGCGAATGGTTTGGCCGCATCAACATGAGGAGCTTTCCCAGCTCGCCCTGGTAATCGTCGGCAAGAGACCGAGGCTGATCCGCAATCGCTCGGTCTGCCATAGTTTGGGCAGCGCGCAGCAAAGTCCGTGCTGTTTTCAAATATGCCTTGCCTCGTTGTGAGGTCGGGACCGTCACAAGACCCTCGCGCGGTTCTCTGGCAGCTGGTTGAAGGCGATCGGCTCGCCGGCCGGTTTGAACGAACTTGAAAACGATCGCCCGGACTGACTCAGACAGAGCACATGCCGCCGTCGACCAGCAGTTCGCTGCCGGCGACGAAGCTGCTGTCCTCGGAGGCCAGAAACAGCATCGCGGCGGCGATCTCCTCGGGCCGCGCCATGCGGCCGAGCGGGATGTTCGCGGCATGCTTGGCGCGCACGGCGGCCGCCTCCTCTGACGAATTGACTTCGGCGTCAATCAGCGGCGTGTCGCAAGGACCTGGAGTGATCGTGTTGACCCGGATGCCGCGGTCCTCGTCCAGACCCAAGCACCCGCTCTGGTCGCGAGAAGAGATGGCCAATTTTCCGCGGTCACGGCAGACAGGACGTGGCAATATTGCTCATTCCCAGAGAGAATAAGGGAGAACGACGATGGATCGCCTGGCTTCGATGGAGACCTTCATCCGGGTGGTCGAGACAGGGTCCTTCTCCGGCGCCGCACGGCAGCTTCGCGTCGGGCAGCCGGCGGTCTCGAAGACGGTCGCCCAGCTCGAAACCTATCTGGGTGTCAAGCTGCTCACGCGTTCGACACGCGGACTGACACCAACCGAGGCGGGACTCGGTTATTTCGAACGCGCCAAACGCGCGATCGAGGAGGCGGATGAGGCTGAACTCGCTGCGCGCGGCGCCGGCACCGGGCTGAAGGGACGATTGCGCGTTTGCGCCGCCGTC
>JBJMTR010000043.1:0-7196 GCA_045811565.1 Bradyrhizobium sp. | reverse complement strand
GCGGCGCTGAACCAGGCAGGCGTCGCCGGCGATTTTTCCTATGTCTCGACCGCGGGCGGCGCGTTTCTTGAATGGATGGAAGGCAAGCCGTTGCCTGGCGTCGAGGTCTTGAAAGTACGCTAGAGCGCGATGGTTATTCTTCGAATCGTCATCGCGCTCTATTTTGTTTGAGCATGTTCTCCGCGCAAGCGCTTTGCGTTTGTCGCGAGGGAAAACCGGTGGCCACTTTTCCGGATCATGCTCTAGAGGCAGATCGAGCGCCTACGGGCGCTGTAAAGACAGGAGAATCTGAATGGCTCGCATTACCTTGCGTCAATTGCTCGACCATGCTGCAGAGCACGATTACGGGGTGCCGGCTTTCAATATCAACAATATGGAGCAGGCGCTGGCAATCATGGACGCCGCCTCCAGCGTAGATGCTCCCGTCATCATTCAGGCCTCGCGCGGCGCGCGCTCCTACGCCAACGACGTTATGCTGCGGCACATGATGGACGCCGTCACCGAAATCCATCCGCAGATTCCGGTCTGCGTGCATCTCGATCACGGCAACGAACCCGCCACCTGCATGACGGCGATCCAGGCCGGCTTCACCTCCGTCATGATGGACGGCTCGCTGAAGGCCGACGGCAAGACCCCCGGCGATTGGGAGTACAACGTCGGGGTGACAAAAACCGTGACCGGCATGGCCCACCTTGGCGGCATTTCCGTCGAAGGCGAACTCGGCGTGCTCGGCTCGCTCGAGACCGGCATGGGCGACAAGGAAGACGGCCACGGCGCCGAAGGCAAGCTCTCGCACGACCAGTTGCTCACCAATCCCGACGAGGCCGTCAAATTCGTCAAGGAGACAAAAGTCGACGCACTGGCGATCGCGATGGGCACCTCGCACGGCGCCTACAAATTCACCCGCAAGCCGGACGGCGGTATCCTCGCCATGAACGTGATCGAAGAGATCCACCGCAAGCTGCCGAACACCCATCTGGTGATGCACGGCTCCTCCTCGGTGCCGGAGGATCTGCAGGAGATCATCAACGCCAATGGCGGCAAGATGAAGCCGACCTGGGGCGTGCCCGTTTCCGAAATCCAGCGCGGCATCAAGAACGGTGTACGCAAGATCAACATCGACACCGACAACCGCATGGCGATGACCGGGCAGATCCGCAAAGTGCTGAAGAATCATCCGGAAGAGTTCGATCCGCGCAAATACCTAAAGCCCGCCATGGAAGCGATGACCAAGCTGTGCAAACAGCGGCTGGAGGAATTCAACACCGCAGGGCAGGCGAGCAAGATCAAGAAGGTGCTGACGACCGCCGAAATGGCCAAGCGGTACAGCAAGGGCGAACTCGACCCGAAGGTCGCCTGACCAGGGGCCGGCAGGCTCCAGCGGATCGCCTGGTGCGACGAACGTTTTCTAGGCAATTGCCCGATAACCGCCTATTTTGGTGAGCAAGGGCATGGTGTTTCTCTGGAGGACGTTCAATGAATCTCGCTGACCTCAACAAGGTCGCCCTCGCCATGGTCACTCCCGGCAAGGGCATCCTCGCCGCCGATGAATCCTCAGGCACGATCAAGAAGCGTTTCGACGCCATCAAGGTCGAATCGACCGAAGAGAATCGCCGAGACTACCGTGAAATGCTGTTTCGCTCCTCTGAAGCGATGAGCAAATGCATCTCGGGCGTCATCCTTTACGACGAGACCATCTGGCAGAACGCCAGGGACGGCACGCCGCTGATCAAGCTGATCGAACAGACAGGCGCGATTCCCGGCATCAAAGTCGATGAGGGAACCCAGGCGCTGCCGCAATGCCCGGGTGAACTGGTCACCGTCGGCCTCGACAAGCTCGCCGAGCGCTTGAAGAAATATTATGAGCGCGGTGCGCGGTTCGCCAAATGGCGCGCGGTGATCGATATCGGCAGCGGCACTGACGGCCGGGGCATTCCGACAATGACCGCGATCCACGTCAATGCGCATGCGCTTGCGCGTTACGCGGCTCTCTGCCAAGCCGCGCAGATCGTTCCGATTGTCGAGCCTGAAGTCTTGATGGACGGCGACCACGACATCGATCGCTGCTATGAGGCGACACAGCGCGTCCTGAACGAAACGTTTCAGGAGTTGCGGTTCCAGCGCGTCGAACTGGAAGGCATGATCCTGAAACCCAACATGGCGATCGCGGGCAAGAAGAGCCCGAAGCAGGCGTCTGTCGAGGAGGTCGCGGAGAAAACGATCCGGCTGTTGAAAGCCTGTGTCCCGGCGGCCGTGCCCGGCATTGCCTTTCTTTCCGGCGGACAATCCGATGAGGAAGCGACCGCACATTTGAACGCCATGAACCGGATCGGCGGCCTGCCCTGGCGGTTGACCTTCTCCTATGGGCGCGCCCTGCAGGCGG
Source organism: Bradyrhizobium sp. (assembly GCA_045811565.1). Classification (GTDB taxonomy): domain Bacteria; phylum Pseudomonadota; class Alphaproteobacteria; order Rhizobiales; family Xanthobacteraceae; genus Bradyrhizobium. The sequence continues at coordinate 4,813 of JBJMTR010000043.1, read as the reverse complement.
CGCCGCAAAAGGCGTGGTCGGGCAAGGCTGAAAACGTCGCCGCCGGCCAGCGCGCCTTCACGCACCGTGCGCGGATGAACGCGCTGGCAAGCAAGGGTGAGTGGGAAACCGGTCTGGAAAAGAAGGTGGCATAGACTTGGCCACTAAGCCTGTTCCGCCGCGCCCGGTGCCGCGCCTCTATCTCGCGACGCCGGACGTGGACGATCCGTCGCAGCTTGCGGCGACCCTCCCCGGTCTGCTCGCCGCGGCCGACGTCGCCGCGGTGCTGCTGCGGCTTCGCGAGGCCGACCAGCGCACGATGATTTCGCGCGTGAAAGCGCTGGCGCCTGCCATCCAGCAGGCCGGCGCGGCATTGCTGCTAGATGGGCGTGTGGAACTGGTTGCGCGGGCCGGCGCCGATGGCGCGCATCTGACGGGCATCGCCGCGATGGAAGACGCGTTGCCGTCGCTGAAACCCGACCGCATCGCCGGTGTCGGCGGACTGGCGACGCGGCACGATTCGATGGCCGCGGGCGAAGCCGGCGCGGATTACGTGCTGTTCGGTGAACCCGACGCGCACGGGCAGCGGCCGTCAGTGGAGGCGATCGCCGAGCGCCTGCAATGGTGGGACGAATTGTTCGAGCCGCCTTGCGTCGGCTTTGCCGCTTCACGCGAGGAGGCGGCCGATTTCGCCTCCGTCGGCGCGGATTTCCTTCTGGTCGGCGACTTCATCTGGGCCGATCCGCGCGGCGCCAAGGCGGCGCTGATTGAGGTCGAGCAGGCCATCAAACAGGCACACGCGGCAGCATCCGGAAAAGCAAGGGCCGAGCAGGGATAGCGGTGGCATGAACCTCCTGCGTCCCATATTGGCCCTGGCAGGCGTTGTTCTGCTGGCTACAAGCGCTGCGGCGCAAATTTCGCTGATGCCACCCGCCGCTCAAGCGCCGTCGAATAAGCCGGCCGCGAAGAACGAAGCTCCCAGGCCGTCAAAGGAAACCTCGAAGGCGCCGGCGGTGGCCAAAAAACCCGCGCCAGCCCCGAAAGGTGCGGCGACGCCGACACCGGCACCCGCGCCCGTCTTTGAAGATCCGAACGTCGATCTGGTGTACGGCGCCTACCAGCGCGGGATGTACAAGACGGCGTTCGATCTCGCCACGGCGCGCGCGCAGTACGCCCGCGATCCAAAGGCGATGACGATGTTGGGCGAACTCTACGCAAATGCCATGGGCGTCAAGCGCGATTACGCCAAAGCCGCAGAATGGTACCAGCGCGCCGTCGATGGCGGTGACCGCGAGGCAATGTTCGCCCTCGCCATGATGCGGCTTTCCGGGCGCGGCGGGCCGGTCAACCGCGAGGAAGCCGTCAAGCTTTTGGCCTCCTCGGCCAAGCTCGGCAATCCCAAGGCGGCATATAATCTGGCGCTGCTTTATCTCGACGGCCAGACGCTACCGCAGGATCTCAAGCGGTCCGCCGAATTGCTGCGCGTTGCCGCCGATGCCGGCAACGCCGAGGCGCAATACGCGCTCGCGACGTTTTACAAGGAAGGTACCGGCGTTCCGAAGGACACCGACAAGGCGGTGCGGCTGTTGCAGGCCGCTTCCCTCGCCGACAATGTCGACGCCGAGGTCGAATATGCCATCGCGATGTACAACGGCACCGGCACGCCGAAGAACCAGGCCGCGGCGGTAGCGCTGTTGCGCAAGGCCGCCCGGCAAAACTCACCGATCGCGCAAAACCGCCTCGCCCGCGTGCTCGTGAACGGCCCGGGCGCCTCGATGGACAAGATCGAGGGCCTGAAATGGCACATTATCGCCAAAACCGCCGGCAAAGGAGACCTGGAGCTTGATGAGGCGCTCGCAAGCCTAAGCGCGCAAGATCGCGCCAAGGTCGAGGAAGCCGCGCGCAAATGGATCGGCAACAAATGACGCCTTGACGGCGCCATTTCGAGAGGGCACGCAAGTCCGGAACCTTGGCGGCGTCCAGCCGTTCCCGTCCAGCAGGTAGCGTCAGCTTGAACCAGCACACCTATGCCAGACCCGTGATCCTGAGGTGCTCGCGAAGCGAGCCTCGAAGGATGAGCGGCACAGCCGGACGCTGTCGTCCTTCGAGACCCGCTTCGCGTTCCTCAGGATGACGGGGACGCACGCCAGGTCCGCCGCTCCAAAACATCATGCGCTAATTCAAAAAGCCCTCCAATCATGCTGCATTCCGCCCTCATCAACGTCATGGTCAAGGCCGCGCGCCGCGCTGGCCGCAGCCTCAAGCGCGATCTCGGCGAGATCGAGCATCTCCAGGTGTCGCTGAAGGGACCTGCGAATTTCGTCTCGCTTGCGGATAAGCGAGCCGAGGAAATGCTCTACACGGATTTGGCCAAGGCGCGCCCCGGGTACGGCTTCATCGGTGAGGAAGGCGGAAACCGCGAAGGCGCCGACAAGAGCCACACCTGGATCGTCGATCCCCTCGACGGCACCACCAATTTCCTGCACGGCATTCCGCAATTTGCGATCTCGATCGGACTGGCTCGCGAGGGCACGTTGATCGCCGGCGTGATCTATAATCCCGCCAACGAGGAGCTCTATATCGCCGAGCGCGGCAAGGGCGCGTTCCTTAACGACCAGCGGCTGCGCGTCGCCGGACGGCGCAAGCTCAACGAATGCGTGATCGCGTGCAGCCTGCCGCATATCGGCCGCGGCGACCACGAATTGGCACTTAAGGAAATGGGCGCCCTTCAGAACAAGGTCGCGGGCTTCCGTCGTTTCGGCGCCGCCTCGCTCGACCTTGCCTTCGTCGCCGCCGGCCGCATCGACGGCTATTGGGAGCGCAATCTCTCCCCCTGGGACATCGCGGCCGGTCAGATCCTGGTGCGCGAAGCCGGCGGCATCGTCTCAGGCGTCAAGGGCGACGACGACGCGCTAACAACCGGCCACGTCATCTGCGGCAATGAATTCGTGCATGACGAGCTGGTCAAGATTCTGAAGCCGCTGGGTTGAAACTAACTCGTCATTGCCGGGCCGACCCGGCAATCGATCTAACAGGAGTTCATGCGAAGATTGATGGATTGCCGGGTCCCGGCTACGCCAAGGCTTCGCCGGGGCTTTACCATGCTGGCCCGCCGAAGCTTTAGCGAAGGCGGCAAGCCCGGCAATGACGAATTAGTGTGTCGGCCGCACCGGTGCCGGCGGTGCATGCGGCTGCGCCGCTGCCGTTTCTTTCACCGCCTGCCGATCTCCCGCCAGCACACGCTGCACGCTGACGAAGAACACCGGCACCATCAACAGCGCCAAAATAACCACCGCGATCATCCCGCCCATCACGCTGGTGCCGAGCGCCTGCTGACTGGCGCCGCCGGCGCCGGTGGCGATCACCATCGGCAACACACCGCAGACGAATGCCAGGCCCGTCATCAGGATCGGGCGGAAGCGCAAGGAGCACGCTTCAATCGTGGCCTGGATCAGCGGCTTACCTTGCGCGCGCAGATCCTTCGCAAATTCGATGATGAGGATGGCATCCTTGGCCGCTAGTCCAATGATCGTGATCAGGCCGACCGTGAAATAGACGTCATTCGGCAGGCCGCGCAGCGTCGCCGCCGTCACCGCGCCGAGGATTCCGAGCGGCACCGTCAGCAACACGGCGAGCGGGATGGTCCAGCTCTCATAAAGCGCGGCGAGCAGCAGGAACACCACCAGCACCGAGAGGCCGAGCAGCAACGGTGCTTGCGAACCCGAGAGCTTTTCCTGCAGCGACTGTCCGGTCCATTCATAGCCAAAGCCGCGCGGCAGCTTGTCGGCGAGCCGCTCCATCTCGTTGATGGCATCGCCAGAGGTGAAGCCGGGCCTGGCGTCGCCGCTGATGCGCACGGCGGGATAGTAGTTGAAGCCGGCGATTTGCGTCGGCCCCTTCGACCATTCGACCGACGCAAAGGCGGAGAAGGGCACCAATTGGCCGCGGCTGTTCTTGACGTTGTAATTGAGGATGTCTTCCGCGTTCATGCGGCTGAAATTGTCGGCCTGCACGATCACGCGCTGCATGCGGCCGCGGTTCGGAAAATCGTTGATGTAGTTCGAGCCGAGATTGGTCGAGATCGTGCTGTTGATGTCTTCGAAGGTCACGCCGAAGGCGCCGGCCTTTTCGCGGTCGATCACCAGATTAACCTGCGGTGCCTGCGGCAGGCCTTCGACATAAACCTTCTGCAGTACCGGGCTTGCATTGGCTTCCGCGATCAGCCGGTCGGCCGCGGCGACCAGCGCCGGATAGCCCTTTTGTCCGCGATCCTGCAGGCGGAACGAGAAGCCCGAGGAATTGCCGAGATTATCGATCGGCGGCGGTTGCAGCGCGGCAATCCTGGCGTCGCGGATCGAGGACAGATCACGATTGATGTCGGCAACGATCGCCGCCGCCGAATCCTTCGGCGGCCGCTCCGACCAATCCTTCAGCGTGGTGAAGGCCTGAGCGGTGTTCATGCCCTGGCCGAGGAAGCTGAAGCCGGTGAGGAATGTCACGTTCCCGACGCCGGCGCGCTCGGCCAGATATTTTTCGACCTTCTCGACCGCCGCCTCGGTACGCGCGTACGACGAATCGGACGGCGTCTGCACGTCGGTCGTGATAAAGCCCTGGTCGTCGACCGGCAGGAAGCCGCCGGGCAAACGGATGAACGCCCAGCTCAGTCCGATCACCAATGCCGCATAGATCAACATCAGCCGGCCGGTGCGCTTCAAGCCGCCGCTGATGACGCCGACATAGCGGTTGCGGCTGCCGTCCATGAAGCGGTTGAACCAGCCGAACACGCCTCTCTTCGCGTGGCCGTGGCCGGCCTCGACCGGCTTCAACAACGTGG
>JBJMTR010000042.1:0-5413 GCA_045811565.1 Bradyrhizobium sp. | reverse complement strand
TGCACGGCGATGTCGAGCGCGACTTCCATGCCAAAGCCCTGGCAAGCCGCGACCAACTCGCGGAAATCTTCCAGGGTGCCGAGTTCTGGATGAACGGCGTCGTGACCGCCTTCGGCCGCCCCAATCGCATAGGGGCTGCCGGGATCGCTTTCCTTTGCGGTCACCGCGTTATTGGGGCCTTTGCGATTGGTCTTGCCGATCGGATGGATCGGCGTCAGATAGACGATATCGAAGCCCATCGCGGCGATGTCCGGCAGGCGGGCGATGCAATCCTTGAATGTGCCGTGCTGGCCGGGTACCTTCCCCTGGCTGCGCGGCATCATTTCATACCATGAACCGAACCGTGCCCGCGGCCGGTCGGCGACAAACGGAAATAGCTGCGACCGGGTCAGATCGGGCCGCGACTGGCTCTCGGCCATCGCTTCCTTCAATTCGTCCGTGAGCAGCGGAGCGGCGTCGCCGGTTTGTAGATACTCCTCGCACTGTTTGAGGATGATGGCCGACGCGGCGCGTCCGCCGGCCTGCGCCTGGGTCAGCATGGCCGCGCCTTCGATGGCATCGAGGGCGACGTCGGCGCCGGCCTTTTGCTTCAACTCAAAGCCACGACGCCAGGTCGCGAACTCGTCGGTCCAGGCCTCGATCGCGTAAAAGTAGCGCCCCGGCGCATCGGGAACGAACGAGCCGCCCCAGCGATCGTTGCTGTGGAGGGTCATCGGTTCGCGGCGCCATTCGCGGTCGAACTCGCCGCGCCAGATCAGCGCGGCGGCAACGACGTCATGCCCGTCGCGGTAGATGTCGGCCCAAACCTCGACGGGCTCGCCGACAATCCGCTTCACCGGATAGCGCCCGCCGTCGATCAGCGGATAAACTTCCTCGATGTGGAAGGCACCGGCGGCGCTCTCGACAGTTTGAGCTGTTATGTTCACGGTGATGCGGCCATTGACATGGAGACGACGCCCCGGTTGCGTGGAGCACACACACCGGACCTGTATAGAAAGCCGCTCAACGGACATTGGTTCCCGGGGAACGGCGAGGAGGGTAGCGAGTTAAAGATCATCTATCTCCTTCCCGTATCAACATAATTTCGCGACCTCAGCTCAACAGTCGCGTGCAAACCGCGTGCCGAATGGATCTTTACGCTAAAGCCAAAAACCTCGGAATTATGACCGAATATTTCGACGGTCATGGTCACCGCCGTGTGACAGATGCGGCGGCATTGAAAATCATCCTCGATGCCCTGCCATCGTACAAGCCGCGTCGCTTCATCGACCAGCCGGTCGTCGTCCGTTCCGGCCATCCGACGCGGACCGAGCTTGCGCCGGCCGCCAAATCGCCTGTCGCGTGGAAAATTGCGGCCGACGGAAAGATCGTGGCGGCGGGCGAGGCCCGCGATCGCGTCATCTTCTGGCCGGAGGATATGCCGGTCGGCGTCCACCGGCTGCATCTGACCGATGCCGCCTCGTCGACGGAAGAACTGCCGTTATTGGTCGCGCCGGCCAGAGCTTTCGATGGCGATTTCGACCGCTGCTGGCTGCTGGCCGTCCAGCTCTATGGCGTACGCTCGGCGCGCAACTGGGGGGTAGGTGATTTCACCGATCTGCAGGCCCTGATCGAACTTGCCCATCACTTGGGCGCCGACGGCGTCGGCCTCAATCCGCTGCACGCTTTGTTCGACGACCGGCCCGGCGATTGCAGCCCCTATTCGCCGAACAGCCGGCTGTTTCTCAACGCGCTCTATATCGACGTCGAAAAACTTCCGGAATTCCACGCTGGCCCCGAAATCAGGGACACGCTTGCGCATTTGAGGGCCTGCGATGTCGTCGATTATCCGACTGTGGCTGGGCTGAAATGGCGGGCGCTCCGATCGGCTTTCCAGGCCTTCAAGGCCAATCCAAGGCCCGAGCGCTTGCAGGATCTTGAACGATACCGCACCGAGCGCGCATCATTGCTGTCGCACTTCGCCTGCTTCGAGGTGCTCCGGCACCGACACAACAAGCCCTGGTGGGAATGGCCGAAGGACTGGCGCCATCCGGATGAGGCGAAATTGGCCCGGCTGCGCAAGGGAGCTGATGGTGCGGAAGTCGAGTTCGTCGAATTCGTTCAATGGACCGCCGACCGGCAGCTCGGTGCCGCCAAGGATCTCGCGCACCGGCTCGGCATGAAGGTCGGGCTCTATCTCGACGTCGCGGTCGGCGTGCAGTCCGACGGATTTGATGCCTGGAACGAGCAGGCGGCGATCTCGCGTCATCTCGGCGTCGGCGCACCGCCCGATCCGCTTAATACCGCCGGCCAGGACTGGGGGCTTGCCGGGTTCAACGCCGCAGGCCTCCAAATCAGGTCCTTCGAGCCCTATCGGGAGATGCTGCGCGCATCGATGCGCCACGCCGGCGCAATCCGGCTCGATCACGTGCTTGGCCTGAAGCGGCTTTATCTGGTGCCGCACGGCTTTGGCCCCGAAAACGGCGCCTATGTGCAAATGCCCTTCGAGGCGCTACTGGCGGCGACTGCGCAGGAAAGCGTGGCACATCGTTGCGTCGTAATCGGCGAAGATCTGGGCACCGTGCCGGAAGGCTTTCGCGCGCAGATGGCCGATTGGGGCATCTGGTCGTACCTCGTGATGATGTTCGAACGTGACGACCACGGCTCGTTTAGAGGTATCGACCATTATTCGGCCAATGCGCTGGTCACCTTCAATACCCACGATCTCTCGACCTATGCCGGCTGGCGCTCGTTCAGCGATCTGAAGCTGAAGCGCTCGCTCGGAATCGACCCCGGTGAAAGCGACGATGCGCGATGGCATGCGCTGAACATGCTGGACGACGTGCTGCGTCATCACGCGATCGAGCGCCATGATCTCTATTCCGTGGCCAGTTTCCTGTCGCGGACCAAATCGCGGCTGTTTGCGATCTCGCTGGAGGATCTGCTGGGCCTGATCGACCAGCCGAACATCCCCGGCACCGTCTACGAACATCCGAACTGGCGGCGCCGGCTTCCGGTGTCGATCGAGCAGATCGCCTCCGCGATCGACGTTGACGCGCTCAAGACTGCGACGCGGGAACGGTCACACTCGTCAGTCTGATCCGAAAGCGGTAGCCAGCTTGTCGTGCAGGATCGAAGATTACGGGCTGATCGGGGATTGCGAGACGGCGGCACTCGTCGGCCGCGACGGATCCATCGACTGGTTGTGCTGGCCCGCCTTCGATTCGGATGCTTGTTTCGCGTCGTTGCTCGGCACCCGCAGGCATGGCCGATGGCTGATCGCGCCGGTTGACGCGGTCACGAAGACGTCGCGCCGATATTGGGATGATACGCTGATCCTGGAGACACGGTTTGAGACCGAAAGCGGCGTGGTTGCCCTGATCGATTTCATGCCGCCGCGCGGTAACGCCTCCGACGTCGTGCGGCTGGTGCGCGGCATTAGCGGCAAGGTGAGGCTGCGCATGGAGCTGATAATCCGTTTCGGTTTTGGCGCCGATATTCCCTGGGTCAGGAAAAGCGCCGATGGTTCGGCGTTGCTCGCGATTTGCGGGCAGGACATGACGGTGCTGAGGACCCCGCTCGCGACCCGCGGCGAGGATTTGACCACGGTCGCCGATCTCGAAGTCGGCCAGGGCGAGACCGTGCCCTTTGTGCTCACCTACGGGCCTTCGCACCTCCCCGTTCCGGCGCCGATCGATCCCGCTCAGGCCTTGCAGGATACAGAAGACTTCTGGACCGAATGGTGCAGCCGCTGCGCCTATGAGGGCGTCAGCCGCGATCTGGTGATGCGCTCGCTGATCACGCTGAAGGCGCTGACCTACGGGCCGACCGGCGGCATTGTTGCGGCAGCGACGACCTCGCTGCCGGAAAAGCTCGGGGGCCATCGCAATTGGGATTACCGCTTCTGCTGGCTGCGCGACGCCACCTTCACGCTGCTGGCGCTGATGAACTCGGGTTACACGGAGGAAGCGGTCGCCTGGCACAATTGGCTGTTGCGCGCGGCTGCGGGATCGCCGGCCAACGTGCAGATCATGTACGGGATCATGGGCCAGCGGCGCCTCCTGGAATGGGAAGCCGGCTGGCTCCCCGGCTACGAGGGCGCGCGGCCGGTGCGCGTCGGCAACGCCGCGCACGCGCAACTGCAGCTCGATGTCTATGGTGAATTGATCGATGCATTTCATCAGGCGCGCATGATCAAGCTGCAACTATACGAAGGGAGCTGGGCGCTGGAATGCACCATCCTTGAGCATCTCGCGGAAGTCTGGGACGAGCCCGACCATGGCATCTGGGAGCGTCGCGGCGATGGCAGGCATTACGTCTTCTCCAAAGTGATGACCTGGGTTGCCTTCGACCGGGGCATCAAGAACGCGGAGGCGTTTGGCTTCAAGGCGCCGCTCGAGAAGTGGCGGACACTGCGCGATCTCATTCACCGCGACGTCTGCGAAAAAGGTTTTGATCGCGAGCTGAATTGTTTCGTCGAATCCTACGGTTCGAAATTGCTCGACGCCAGTATCCTGTTGCTGCCGTCGGTGGGCTTTCTGCCGGCTTCGGATCCACGCGTTCGCGGCACGATCGAAGCCATCGAGCAATACTTGATGCGCGATGGTTTTGTGCTGCGGCACGATCCGCGCGAAATTTCCAGCGAGAAACAGCCGCTCGAAGGTGCGTTCCTCGCCTGCACGCTTTGGCTTGCCGATGCCTGCGTGCTCGCCGGAGAGATCGAGAAGGCGCAGGCGCTGTTCGATCGTGTGATCGCGGTCGCCAACGATCTTGGGTTGCTAGCCGAAGAATTCGATACCGACGCAGTCCGCCAGACCGGCAATTTTCCGCAGGCGCTGACGCATATCGCGCTGATCAACACCGCGCATAACCTCAGCGCTGTGAAGAAGGCGACCGAGAAGCCGGCGATGCAACGCTCGAAGTAGCGGATCGCCGCTCAAATCGTGGAACTTGTGAGTCCGCAGTTCATTATTCCGGCAAATGCGTGGTGGAGGTTGACGAATGGCCCGCCTGTTTGTCGCGGCCTTTCTGTTGTTCGCGCTGACGCTTCCCGCCAGGCCAGTCAGCCTTGACGCGGCAGCGATCAACAATGCCCAATACCGCGCCAAGCCTCCGAGCGAGGACAAGGTCGATCCAACGGTGGTGAAGGCACAGGTTCTTCTCGACCGGGCGCTGTTCTCTCCGGGGGAAATCGACGGCAAGCTCGCCGAAAATACCCAAAAAGCATTGCGAGCCTACGCCGAGGCGAACAATTTGACGTTTCAGAAAACACTCACGCCGGAACTCTGGGCGAAGCTTACGGAGACCAGTCAGGATCCCATCGTCACCCAGTACACTATTTCTGCAAATGATGTGAAAGGGCCATTTCTGAAGAAGCTGCCGGCCAAGATGGAAGACATGAAACGTCTGAAAGCGCTCGACTACACCAGCCCGC
>JBJMTR010000041.1:0-7540 GCA_045811565.1 Bradyrhizobium sp. | reverse complement strand
GGGCAATAGCGCCCGCACCACCCCGAGGTCCGAAACCATGCAGGTCTGCGCGCCCCAGCGCTGCAGCCGTCGCGCGATCAGCGACGCCTCGATGCTTTGCGGCGCGGCCAGCATGATCGATTGACCGGAGAGGTCCGGCGGCTCGAACGCCCGTTGTCCGTCGATGTCGGACGCCGCGAGCGGGATCGATACTTCGAAGGTCGATCCGGCCCCTGGCGTGCTCGCCAGCCCGATGCGACCACCCATGCGTTTGACGATGCGGTCGCTGATGCTCAAGCCCAGTCCGGTGCCGCCATAGTTCCGCGCGATGCGGTCGTCGGCCTGTTCGAACTCGCGGAAAATCCGCGTCAGAGCCTCGGGCGCGATGCCGATGCCGGTGTCGCGCACCAGGAAGCTGATTTCGTTCGGCCAGATGCCGGGCTCGACGATCAGCGCGACGCCGCCGGTCGCGGTAAATTTGATGGCGTTGCCGGCGAGATTGAGCAGCACCTGCCGCAGCCGCGCCGCATCGCCGATCACTTCCATCGGCAGCCGCTCGTCGACATAGGCGGCGATCTCTATGCCCTTGGCCTGCGCCCGCGGCGCCAGCAATTCGGTGATGTCCTCGATCAACCCTGAAAGCGCGAACGGGCGATGTTCGAGGTCGATCTTGCCGGCTTCGATCTTGGAGTAATCCAGCAGCTCCTCGATAAGCGACGACAGCGCGTCGCCCGAGGTTTTGACCGCCTTGGCGTAGGTCATCTGCTCCGGCGTCAGCGGGGTGTCCATCAGCAGCCCGCTCATGCCGATGATGCCGTTGAGCGGCGTACGAATTTCGTGGCTGGCCATCGCGAGAAACCGCGACTTGGCGCGGTTGGCCGCGTTCGCCTGGTCGCGGGCCTCGGCCAGCGCGCGTTCGCTCTCGGTGCGGTCGGTGACGTCGCGGCCGACGCTTTGCATCTCGGCAGGCCGGCCGGCATCGTTGCGGACAAGGCCCTCGCGCCAGGCGATCCATCGCGGCCCCGCGGAGCCCGCGATCTTCTGGTCGTGAATGCGCGTGCCGTTCGGTTCCAGCGCGGTGTTACCCTGTTCAAGCAGCTCGAAGGTGAAGCGGCTGCCGATCAGCGCGCCGCGCGGCTGCCCGGCCAGTTCGCAATAGGCATCGTTGACGAAGGTGATGGCGCCGTCGGGATCGCGCAGCACGATCAAATCGCCCTGCGATTCGAACAGGCTGCGGGCGCGTTGCTCGGCTTCCTGCAGTTCCCAGTTGCGATCGGCCAGCGCCTCGTTGTGCATGGCGACGTTGCGCAGTTTTCGCCGCATCAACCGCAGCCGGATGCTCAGCGTGGCCAGCCCGAGGCAAGCAATCGCGAACAGGAAACTGATGCCGATCGCGAAAAGGTGCGGGTCATAGCCGGAATTTTCCGCCCGGCTTCCAACAACGAAGCCATAGGCGCCGCCAAAGGCGGCGGAGAAGATCAGGAACGAGCGGACGATAAAGGCGATCCAGCGATGACGGCGCCCGAAGCGGCGCAGGTGGACCTTGATCCGGAAACTCCGCCTCATGCCGATAACCCTGAAATTGCCTGCTCGAAGTGCGACGGCTCGACCTGCCGGTGCTTTGGAGAGACGATGCGTCGGTGACCTTGCAAAGTGCTTGAGGGCCCTCCGCGTTGCCGCTCGCGATGAGAACAGGGTTGATGAAGCGTTAACGCCTCACAGCGATGCGGCTTCGCGCCGTCGGTGACCGCCGCGGGCGCCGACGATCAGCGCCGCGGCGTCGCGCGCCGAAAAGCTCCTCGAGCGTACGAAGATCCGGTAATCGGAGGGCCCATCCTGCGAGAGATAGATCACGGGCTCCGACGCCGACGGATTGCTGGAGACCGCCACCAATTGCGGTATCGCGCTGGTTTCGCAGGCCCCTCGCTCGGCATCATCGATGTCATCGATGACGGTGAAATCGGCGGCCTCGGCGCTATCTGATATCTGGACCCAGACGGTCGCGAGGTGCGGATTATCGGTGAAGCTGACATGAAGCCCCGCTTGCCAGGGGGTCGGCGCGATCTGCACCGCGGTGCCTGATGTCTCGATGCAAGGGCGTGTCCCGGCAACAACTCGCCGCGGGCAAACACCGCGGCCATGGCCAGCGGCACCACCGAGGCCAGAACCTTGAAACGCAACATGACACCACTCGCTCGACCCGAGGGCCGCGAGACACGCGGCTTATGGTTGGCAGAGCGTAAACAAGACTAGTTACTCTCGCGTTGACGCGGGTTGAGGGTGATCCTGCGAGTGCCGAACAATGAAAAATGGACACTGGCGTTTGCGCGCCGGCGTAGCTTTCAGATTCAATTTTCAAACGGCCCACTCTCGTCGCCTGGCGATCCATCCAGAGGCATCAGGCTTAAGCCGAGAAGCCGCGGGTTACTGGATGTCCCGCCTTCGCGGGGCATGACGGCGAATTCCTTCTTGTCACCGTCGCCGTCGGATTAAGATTTGTCTAGGCCCGGTTAGGCCGACTTAATCTCCGCAAGGCTTAGCATCAGCAACGGTTGCCAGGACCACACAACTTCGCCGCACACAGCGACCTCGGCCAAGGTTTTCCACGGACCAGGTGCTGCCCGCCGAATTTTAGCCGAGGCGTTGAAGCGCCGCTCGTCCGCGCGCCGGCTCTTCGCTCACAGGTGAGACCTGCCCTGCGATTGCCGATCGCGCCGATGCTGCCGCGTCCTAACCAGCATTTCTTGCCCGGCCTCGCTGCCAGCGGCTACGCCGCGCGCCGGAGATCGTCGGCCAGCGCGCGGTAGGACAGCGCTTCGGCCAGATGCAATCGGCCGATCTTTTCGGCGCCGTCGAGGTCGGCGAGCGTGCGGGCGACGCGCAGCACGCGATGATAGCCGCGCGCGGTGAGGTGCATGGTTTCGGCGGCGTCGCGCAGCAGTTTTTGGCCATGCGCGTCGGGCTGCGCGATGGTTTCCAGCAGCGACGCCGGCGCTTCGGCGTTGGTGCGGACCTGCGGCATGCCGGCGGCAGCGTAGCGCGCAAGCTGAATGTCGCGCGCGGCGGCGACGCGGGCGGCGACTTCGGCCGATCCCTCGGATGGCGGCGGCAGGATCAGATCGGCGGCCGTCACCGCCGGCACTTCGATCCGCAGGTCGATGCGATCCATCAGCGGGCCCGAGATGCGCATCTGATAATCCGCGGTGCAGCGGTCTACGGGTGCGCGCTTGCAGGAATAGCCGGGCTCATAGGCATGGCCGCAGCGGCACGGATTCATTGCCGCCACCAGCATGAAGCGCGCGGGATAGGTGACGCGATGGTTGGCGCGCGACACCGAAACTTCGCCGTTCTCCAGCGGCTGGCGCAGCGAATCCAGCACGCGCGGGTCGAACTCCGGCAATTCGTCGAGGAACAGCACGCCCTGATGCGCCAGCGAGATTTCGCCGGGCTTGGCGCGCATGCCGCCGCCGGTCAGTGCCGCCATGCTGGCGGAATGATGCGGACTGCGGAACGGCCGCCGCGCGGTCAACGCGCCGTCGCGGATCTCGCCGGCGACGGATGCAATCATCGAGACTTCGAGCAGTTCGGACGGCGACAACGGCGGCAGGATGGAGGGCAGCCGCGCCGCCAGCATCGACTTGCCCGCGCCGGGCGAACCGATCATCAGCAAATGATGTCCGCCGGCGGCGGCGAGCTCGAGCGCGCGCTTGGCGCTCTCCTGGCCCTTGATGTCGCGCAGGTCGAGCAGCGCCGTCTCGCGGTCATGGACTCTCGGCTGCGGCCTTGAGAGCACCTGCGTGCCCTTGAAATGATTGGCGATCTGGATCAGCGAACCGGCGGCGATGATCTGGACATCCGGGCTTGCCCACGCCGCCTCGGACCCGCAAGCCGCCGGACAAATCAGTCCCTCGTCGCGCGAATTGGCGCCGATCGCCGCCGGCAATACGCCCGCGACTGGCGCGATCGATCCGTCGAGCCCGAGTTCGCCGAGCACGGTAAAGCCATTGAGCGCGTCGGCTGGAATCGCCCCGATCGCCGCCATCAGGCCGAGCGCGATCGGCAAATCGTAATGGCTGCCTTCCTTGGGGAGATCAGCCGGCGCCAGATTGACGGTGATTCGGCGGGCGGGGAGCGCCAGCCCCGACGCGATCAGCGCCGAACGAACCCGCTCGCGCGCCTCGGAAACCGCCTTGTCCGGCAGGCCGACGATGGCGAACGCCGGCAGGCCCGGCGCGACCTGCACCTGCACGTCGACCGCGCGCGCCTCGATCCCCTCAAAAGCTACGGTAGAAACCCGCTGAACCATGCCGCCCCTCTGCCGAAGGGAAGGCTAGCGGAACCCGGAGAGAAGCGCAAGAACATTACGGGAACATGATAAAGATCGGACGCCCCGACGTTGGGGACGGATCGAACCGTCCGCCCCCAAGATCCACACCCTCAGAGCTGCATCACCATCGGCTCCGGATAATAATGGAATCCCTCGCCGGCCTTGGCGACATGCCCATATCCCGGCCACGCGAAGTGGTAGGACATCACCGGGATCTTGTTGGCCGCCAGCATGTCCAACAGCCTCACCCGCGATGCCGCCGACTGTTTCGGGTCGGTGTCGTAGGAAAATTCCATCCGCGGCTTTTCGAGCAGCAGCACCGCGTGGTGGGAGAGATCGCCCAAGAAGGCGAAGGATTTGCCGGCCGACGTCACCATGAAGATGGTGTGGCCGACGGTATGGCCGGGCGCCGCGATGGCCTGCACGCCGGGCAAAAACTCCTGGCCATCCTTGAAGAACACCAGGCGGTCCTTCACCGGCAGCAGGTTCTTGCGGGCATGCACGATGAAGTCCTTCAGTGGGCTGCCCACCTTGCCTTCATCGGTCCAGTAATCGAAATCGCTCTGCGCGATGTAGTACTGCGCGTTGGGAAACAGCGGCTTGTCGTCAGCGCCAACAATCCCGCCGATATGGTCGATATGCGCGTGCGACAGCACCACCGCGTCGATGTCTTCCGGCTTGATGCCGGCTTCCGCCATGCTCTTCTGCTGGCGGCCGGTGGTCGGTCCGAACGCTTTCGAGGTGCCCATGCCGGTATCGAACAGGATCAATTTGTCGCCGGTGTTCACGATGGGAGAATTCTGCTCCAGCACGACGTTGTCGGGGTTGAGGAAATTGTCGGCCAGCATCTTCTTGACTTCTTCCTTCGGCACGCCGGTAAAGGTGCCGGAGGGATCGCCGAGCGGCAACGGTCCGTCGGAAACAACCGTCACTTCGGCATCGCCGAGCATGAAGCGGTGCCAATAGGGGGTTTGCGTGCCGAGTTTTGGTGCGCGCGCCAGCGCGCTGCCGCCGAGTAGCGCCGTTGCGCCGAGACCGGCGCCAAGCCCGAGCAGGGACCTTCGCGAAACATTGATCGTCATGCGTATTCCTCCACATTCTTTTTAAGCTTTTGAGTGCGTCGCGCCCGCGACCGATCCGCCCCACGACCTGAAACGGGCCTGAGGATGCTGCGCCCGCTTTTGCAAGCTGACAAGAGGTCTCGATGCTGTCGCGCTGCGGCGGGTGGCTAAGATTTGACCCGCTTCGTCTCGATGGCATCCCAGATCATCGCCGCGACGTCGGGCCCGCCGAGCCGCGCGATGGCGCGGATGCCGGTCGGCGAGGTCACGTTGATCTCGGTGAGATTGCCGTCGATCACGTCGATGCCGACGAACAGCAGCCCTTGCTCGCGCAGCGCCGGGCCGAGCGTGGCGCAGATTTCACGCTCGCGCTCCGAAAGCTCGGTCGCCTGCGCGGCGCCGCCGCGCACCATGTTGGAGCGCAGGTCGTCCGCGGCCGGCACGCGGTTGACGGCGCCGGCGAATTCGCCGTCGACCAGCAGGATGCGCTTGTCGCCGTGCTTCACCTCCGGAATGAAGCGCTGGATCACCCACGGCTCCCTGAACGTGACCGAGAACATGTCGAACAGCGAACCGAAATTCATGTCCTGCGGCATGATGCGAAACACCGCCGCGCCGCCATGGCCGTGCAGCGGCTTCATGACAACAGCGCCGTACTGGTCGCGGAACGCGTTGATCTCGTCGAGGTCGCGGGAGATCAGGGTTGGCGGCATCAGCTGCGGAAAGTTCATCACGAACAGCTTTTCCGGCGCGTTGCGCACGCCGGCCGGGTCGTTGACGACCAGCGTCTTCGGATGAATCCGTTCGAGGAAATGCGTGGAGGTAATGTAGGCGAGGTCGAACGGCGGGTCTTGCCGCAGCAGGATCACATCGAAATTAGTGAGCGGCTCGCGTCTAGGCTCGCCGAGCGAGAAGTGATCTCCGACCGCGTCGCGCACCGTCAGAAGCTGGACCGGCGCCACCAACTCCTCGCCGCGCAGCGAGAGCTTGTCCGGCGTGTAGTAGGAAATGCCGTGGCCACGCTTCTGCGCTTCGAGCAGCAGCGCGAAGGTCGAATCGCCGTTGATGTTGATGCGCGAGATGGGGTCCATCTGGACGGCGACGTTCAATTTCATGCTCGGGTCCGGCTGTCTGGAGGAAAGCTAACGGCAACGGAAGTGACCACCTCTCCCGCTGGGAGAGGTAAACTGAGCCCGCCGAAAAACCGATTCGATCGAAACCATGCTACTCTACGTACTCGCGTCGAACGCCGCCAACAGATGGCGCGGCCAACGCCGCGGCGCAATCAGCATGGCGTCGAAACGCATCTCAAATTCGGCATGTTCGGGATGCGCCATCAGCCAGCCTTGGGCTGTAGCGATGATGCGCTGCTGCTGGCGCGGCGTCACGGCATAGGCGGCCTCATCCAAGCTGGCCCGGGCCTTGACCTCGATGAAGGCCAGCAAATTTCGCTTGCGCGCGACCAGGTCGATCTCGCCGCAGGGCGTACGGAAGCGCTTGGCCAAAATGCGATAGCCTTTGGCCATGAGGTAGGCTGCCGCGCGGCTTTCCGCTGATAGCCCGGTGCGAAACGCCGCGACGCGCGCCGGCGAAGCGAGCTTTGCAACTTGGTCGGGCGGTGCGGCGCCGTCAGTCTTCGCCATCGTCGCCTCTGATTTTGCCCAGGGTTTCGCTCCGAATTTCTCTGGCCAGTTCGAGCGCGCGGGCATAGACCTCGCGGCGCGGCCGGCCGGACAGTTCGACCGTATGCGCCACCGCATCCCTGACGCTGTCGCGTTCCAGCGATGCGCGCAGGAGATCGTCGAGTTCGCTCTCGGCCATGATCTGCGCACCCGCCGGCGGCGGGCCGATCACCAGCACGAATTCGCCACGGGTTTCCAGCGTATCCGCCGTCCGCGCCAGCTCGGAGATCAGCGCGCGCTTGATATCTTCATGCAGTTTCGTGAGCTCGCGGCAGATCGCGGCATCGCGCCCGCCCATGATATCGGCGAGATCGGCAAGCGTGTCCTGCACGCGATTGCCGGATTCGAACATCACAAGCGTCGCATCGATTTTTGCAAGCTCGGTGAGCCGTGTGCGGCGCGCGTGTTCTTTTGCCGGCAAGAAACCTTCGAAGAAGAATCGGTCGGTCGGCAGCGCCGCGACCGAGAGCGCTGTCAAGACGGACGACGCG
>JBJMTR010000040.1:0-2808 GCA_045811565.1 Bradyrhizobium sp. | reverse complement strand
GGTCGCGTTGATCGCCGGCACCGTCTTCTATCTCAATGGCGGCCGCTACGTGACCACCGACGACGCCTACGTCGGCGCGCAGAAAGTGCTGATCACGCCGGACGTCTCCGGCAAGATCATCAAGGTCGCCGTGAAGGAAGGCCAACAGGTCTCGACCGGCGATACCTTGTTCCAGATCGATCCGGTGCCGTTTCAGCTCGCCGTGGCTCAGGCACGCGCCAAGCTCGACGATGCCAAGACCAATCACGACAACCTGGTCGCAAACGTAAAACTCTACTCGCAGACCGTTGAACTCGTGAACGCCGGCATTGCGATTAAACAGCGCGACGTCGAGCGCAAGAGTGCCCTGGTCAAAAGTTCGGCCGGATCGCAGCTCGACCTCGATAATAGCGCTACCGCACTGGTCACCGCGCAGGCCCAGTTGCAGCTCGTCAAGCAGCAGACCTCGACTGCACTCAATCAGCTGCTCGGCAATCCGGAACTGCCGCTCGAACAATTTCCGGCTTACATTCAGGCCAAGGCGGCGCTTGATGATGCGCAACGCAACCTTGACCTGACCACGGTCCGCGCGCCGATGAATGGCGTCGCTACCCAGGTCGAGCAGATCCAGCTCGGACGCTTCGTCATGGCCGGAACGCCGGTGTTCAGTGTCATCGACGCGGCGAACCCCTGGCTCGACGCCAATCCGAAGGAATCGGATTTCACCTATGTCGCGGTCGGACAGTCCGTCACGCTCGAGGTCGATGCTTTCCCCAATCACGTGTTCAAGGGCACGGTCGGCTCGCTCTCGCCCGGCACCGGCGCGCAATTCGCGATCCTGCCGCCGCAGAACGCTACCGGAAATTTCGTCAAGGTGGTGCAGCGCGTCCCGGTGCGGATCTACTTCGACAAAAATGACAAGTTCGTGCAAAAGCTGAAGGCCGGCATGAGCGTCTATGCCACCATCGATACCAACCATCGCCGCTCGCTGGCCGGCCTGTTCGGCTTCTCGCCGGCGGCGGCGAACCAGGAATAACCATGACCGCGCAGTCACCCGCTGCCGTTCCCGGCTTGCGCCGGAATATGGTGACGATCTGCGCCATGACGGCGACGATCATGCAGGCGCTGGACACTACCATCGCCAACGTCGCGCTGCCCTATATGCAGGGCACGCTGTCGGCGTCGCAGGACCAGATCAACTGGGTGTTGACGTCCTATATCGTCGCCGCCGCGATCATGACCGCGCCTGTGGGGTGGGTCGCCAACCGTTTTGGCCGCAAGCGCATTTTCATCATTTGCTCCGCCGGGTTCACCATCGCTTCCGTGCTGTGCGGGTTGGCGCAGGACATCAGCCAGATGGTGCTGTTCCGCCTGCTACAGGGCGTGTTCGGTGCGGCGCTGGTGCCGCTCTCGCAGGCGGTCATGCTCGATTCCTACGCGCTGCATGAGCGGGCGAAAGCGATGTCGATCTGGGGCATGGGCGTGATGATGGGCCCGATCATGGGGCCGTCGCTCGGCGCCTGGCTGACCGAGAGCTATTCCTGGCACTGGGTATTCTTCGTCAATCTGCCGTTCGGCGCCATCACCGTGCTCGGCCTGATCATCTTCATGGATGAGACCAGGAAGGACCTCAACCTCCGCTTCGACTGGTTCGGCTTCACCGCGCTCGCGATCGGCATCGGCACCTTGCAGCTCGCGCTCGACCGCGGCGAGCAGTTGGGTTGGCTGGAATCAAACGAAATCGTCGCCGAATTCATCATCTCTGCGATCGGTTTCTATTATTTCTTCGCCCATTCGCTGACGACCTCGACGCCGTTCATCCAGTTCGCGCTGTTCAAGGACAAGAATTTCGTCGGCGGCTGCGTGTTCATGACGGTTATGGGGCTCGTGCTGTACTCGACGATGGCGCTGTCCTCGCCGTATTTACAGAACGTGATCGGCTACCCCATCATTACCGCCGGCGTGCTGCTCGCGAGCCGCGGCTGCGGCACTTTCGTCGCCATGATGCTGGTCGGCCGTATGATGCGCTATATCGAGGCGCGCACGCTGATCATGTCCGGTCTAGGTCTAACCGCGCTGTCGCTGTTCTACATGACCGGCTGGACCGACCAGACCGGCGCGACCGAGATCGTGGCGTGGAGCATCATCCAGGGTTTTGGCTTTGGCCTGGTGTTCGTGCCGCTTTCAACGGTGGCGTTCCTCACGCTGCCCAATCATTTGCGCACCGACGGCACCTCGATGCTGACCTTGATGCGCAATGTCGCGAGTTCGATCGGCATTTCCATCGTGATCGCGCAACTGACGGAAGGGTCGCGGCGCGTCTACGCGATCCTTTCAGAGCACATCAACCCGTTCAATCATGCGCTGCAGATGCCCGATGTGGCCGGCATGATCAATTTGAACACCGGCACCGGCCGCGCAATGGCGGACGCCATGGTCAAGGCGCAGGCGCAGATCATTGCGTTTTCGCACGACTACCAATTGGTCATGCTGTTCATCTTGGCCTCGATCCCGCTCGCGATCATGATCGGCTCGACCAAGGCCACGCTGCGCGCCCAGTCGGTCGCACCGCCGGATCATGCGGTGATGGAGTAGGGCTTGCTTCACAGCAGATGAGAGAGAGCTGCCCCGTCGTGGCGTGGCTCCAGCTGACGCTGATGAAGTCAACGTACGTCTAGCTGGGGGACTCACTCCGCCGGCCATCGCCCGTCGAGATCACCAGTACCGAGGCCTTGGAGCTTTTCAGAACGGCGGCCGCCACGCTTCCGAAATTCAACTCTTCGCCTTGCATACGGTCGACGCCCATTACCACCAGATCAACATCACTCG
>JBJMTR010000039.1:0-10026 GCA_045811565.1 Bradyrhizobium sp. | reverse complement strand
TTAGCGACATGCATGTGGACATGAATGAAGCTGCCATGGAGCGCCTGATCGAACTTGTCGGCGACATGTGTTACGATCTATGTGTTTTAACGGGCGATTATCGAGGGAAGAATTTTGGACCGTTCGAGGCAACGTTGGACGGCGTCGAACGAGTGCGAGCTCATCTAAAGGAGCCCGTCTATGGGGTGCTGGGTGACCACGATACCATCCAAATGGTTCCTGCGATGGAAGCCATGGGCATACGAATGCTGCTCAACGAATGCGAAGTGATCGCGCGCGGTGATCAGCGCATCTATCTCGCCGGCATCGATGACGCGCATTTCTTTAAAGTCGACAATATTGAAAAAGCTGCTTTGCAGATTCCCGATAGTGAGTTTTCTGTATTATTGTCGCACACACCGGAAGTGTATCGCCAGGCTGCGCATGCCAATTTCAATCTGATGCTAAGCGGACATACACATGGCGGTCAGATCTGTCTGCCCGGATCCATTCCGATTAAGCTGGAGGCGGTGTTACCACGACGAATGGGGGCGGGGGCTTGGCAGTACAAAAGCATGAGCGGCTACACCTCCGTAGGTGCGGGATCGAGCGTCGTGCCTGTGCGCCTGAACTGTCCGCCGGAAATCACCGTGCATTGCCTTCGGCGCGGCTGATCGCTAGCTAATACGGTTTATCGCGCAAGTGGAATCGGTATAGAAGGCGGGACAGAATTAGCTCGCCAATAAAAAAGACGCCCACCCCAAGCGCGATGTCTGGGATCGTCAATGAAAGTGCATCGCGACACGCCAGCATCGGAAATAGGGATTCGGGAATCTGGTCGAGCCCGAGCGCCTGGCTGCTCGGTGGAAAGTTCAGGCGCCGCTTCACGAAACTGGAGAATAAGTCTCCCGCCATTGCCGCGCCTGCTACGACAGCACCGATCGTCAGATCCAGACCAATGAACGGGGCACTTGCCGTGGCGATGAGGATCGAAGCCGTGATGCCGCGAAGGGTTTTCGAGTGACCAAACAACGGCCGCCTATCAAAAAATATGATTCCGCCATCCAGCGGGCGAGCAAAGCGCGGGCCAAATATTTTCTTTGCGACGATCGGCGTGCCATTTGCCAACGTCAATAGCGCCAATAATTGCAGTATGTGCAAAAAATGCATCCTCGTAGGCTATCCGAACCGAAGCTGTTGCGCGAGCCTTCATCACCCCTCCTGTGACCCGGCGGCCGCTGGATCACAGATGCTCATTCCTGGGGACTGAGAGAACCCGGTTCAAGGAAGCCTCTCGAACGAAATCCCGAGCAGCGATGTCTCCCAGTCGTGATACGCAAAAAGCGCCCGCGACTAACCGTGCGAGATCAGCCAAGAGCAGGCCGCGGCTTATTCATTGACTGAAAAAGGGCTCGACACCCTAGCGGAATTGGCACGACGGCACGCCGCATAATGGTGCGTTGAGGCCTGATTTAGCCGATTGGCCCGGAGATCGGCAACGGCCAGATGAGGGTTGAAACGGAGCCAGAGCCTTTTGAGCGCGCCTATCCACTGGATGCGGCGCTTCGGCGCGAAATCGCCTGAGGCGCGCTCCTTGCGGGCGATTGTCCAGCGGCATGCAGGCTGTACACTGCGCCCGGAGGAAACCGCCCAACGAAGCGCGCCCCACGGGAGAATTTTCCATGCGTCCACTGGAATTTGGCTGGTATTTGCCCACGCATGGCGACACCACGGCCTATGGCCTGGTCGAGGCCCAGGTGCCTGGTTCGCCGGAACTCTGTGAGCGCGTGGTGCAGGCGGCGGAGGCCGCGGGCTTTGAATATCTGTTGATCCCAGTCGGCTCGGTATGCTGGGAGGCGTGGATATCAGGCGCGTTCATGACGGCGCGCTCGTCCACCATCAAGCCGCTGATCGCAGCGCGGCCTGGCTACATCAATCCGGTGTTATTGGCCAAAATGATCTCGACCTTCGATCAAATGTCGGGTGGGCGCATCTGCATCAATCTGATCGCGGGCCAGAACGAGAGCGAGGTCGAAAGCGAGGGCGTGCGCTACGCCAAGGAAGAGCGCTACGCGCTGATGGAGGAAGAAGTCTCGATCCTCAAAGCGCTCTGGACCACGCGGGGACCGGTGAATTTCCAGGGCCGCTTTCATAAGTTGTCGGGCGCGCATATCAGGCCGCGTCCTCTGCAACAGCCGTTTCCAAAGTTCTATCTCGGCGGCGGGTCGCTGCCTGCCTGGGAATTGTCGGCCAAACATTCCGACGTGCATCTGTTCTGGGGCGATCTGCCGGAGCGCATCGCGCAAAACATCGCCGAGATCAGGCGGATGGCGCGGGCGCATGGCCGCGAAAACGAGATCGGCTTCGGCATGCGGCTGCAGGTGATCTGCCGCGAGAACGAGGCGGAGGCATGGGAAGCTGCCGATCAGCTGGTGCGACACGCCACCGAGCGGCAGAAGCAGGAAATGAAGACGCTCTATAATAACTCCGTGGCGAACCAGCGCGTGCAGCAGCTTGCCCGCGAACATGGCGATCTCCTGCTGCCGCATCTGTGGACCGGCATCACCCGCGTCCGCCCCGGCGCCGGCATCGCCGTGGTCGGCAATCCCGCCCAATGCGCCGACACGCTCCAGCAATTCATCGACGCCGGCTGCCATTCATTTTGTCTGTCCGGCTACCTGCACGACGAGGAGGCCGAACGTTTTGGTCGGCTGATCCGCCCGATCCTTGCGGAAAATAATCGCGGCCGGCTGGCGGCGTAGGCGTGGCTTTTCAAGCGGAGTGGCTATCGGTTCGGGTGAAGAAAACGCGTCAAATAGAGGTCACGCCGGCACGATTACCTTGCCGATCGGCCACAGCGCAATGCCGGCAAGTTTCAGATGCGCCCAGGCAAAGGGGATGCCGATGATGGTCACCGCCAGAAGGATCGCGGTGAGGACGTGGCCGAGCGCGAGCCACCACCCCGCGAGCACGAGCCAGATCAGATTGCCGATCACTCCTAACGGGCCGGTGCCGATGTCCGAGTAGCCCGTGACTTCATCGCGGCGCACCGCCCTCGAGCCAAACGGCAGGAACGTATAGACCGCGATGTTGAACGCCGCTCTTGCCCACGGCAAGCCGATGATCGTAATTGCCATGATGACGGCCGCGATCAGCCAGCCAAAGGCCATCCACGCGCCGCCGATGAAAATCCAGAGGATGTTCAGTAAAATGGAAACAGGCTGCATGCGATCCTACGATGGCGACGACGCGCTCGGGCCTGACGCTCTTATACGCCTGCACGGCCGGGCGGGATAGTCAGCTGCAGCGGATCAATCAATCGCACACGGAACGAGGCCTGCGAACCCGGTCAGGCTGACGCCAGCATCTTCTCCCGTCCTCGGAGAGTGATCAGCAGGACGACAAATCAGCGGCGGTAGCCCCCGGCACGCGAATAGGGCAGACGGGCCTCCTGGGTCGGTCGGCTTGAGAGGCTGGCGCGTGCTTCGCTGGCGAGCGGAATGGCCGGCTTGAGGTCTTCCAGGAAGATCGGCCTGCAGAAGTAATAGCCCTGCGCGTAGCGGATTTTGGTCGCGGCCTGCAGGTAAGCCAGCTCCTCGTAGGTCTCGATGCCTTCAGCGATCACCGTCATGCCGAGCGCTTCGCTGAGCGACTCGATCGCACGCAAAATGCCCTGGCTGCGCGGGCGCTTATGGATGTCGGTGATAAAGGACCGGTCGATCTTGATCTCGTCGGCGGTGATGTCGGCGAGCGCCGAGAGCGACGAATAGCCGATGCCGAAATCGTCGATCGAAATCCTGACGCCGAGTTTCCTGAAGATCGGCAGGATCTCATCCTGAAAATGCGTCTTGGTGACGAAGGCGTCTTCCGTCACCTCGATCATGAAGCGCTTCGGGAAACCTGTTGCCTCGATCGCCCGCGCGAACGGGCCCATGAATTGGGGATTGCCGGCCTGCTTCGCCGCGACGTTGATGCTGATCGTGGTATCCGCGCCAAACGTCTCGTTGATCAGGTCGATCGATTTGACGATCTCCGCCAGCACCAAGTGCGTCAGCTCGTCGATCAACCCGAGTTCGACCGCGAGATTGATGAAGGTGCCGGGCGCCTGGATTACGCCCTCATCGTCGCGCAGCCGCACCAGCGCCTCGATGCCCATGATGTCCTGCGTCCTGATATCGACCTTGGCCTGAAAGGCGCAGCAGAAGCGCTTTTCCAGAATGGCAAGCCGCAGCGACTGCTCGATCTTCATCCGCGCCAACGCCTCGACCTCCATGCTGGCATTGAAGAACGCGGCGGTGCCCTTGCCGTTGTTCTTGACGCGATACATCGCGATGTCGGCGTTCTGCCGCAGCGCCTCGTAGCTCTTGCCGTGCTCGGGATACAGGCTGACGCCGATCGAGGCAGAAGCAAATATCTCGGACTGGTCGATGAAGAACGGCGCCTTCAGCCGCTGCAACATGAAATCGATGTATTCGCCGACCTCGCTCTCGCTCTGAACCGGGTTGAGCAGCAGCAGGAATTCATCGCCGCTGATCCGCGACAATATGTCGGATTCGCGCAACGTAAGACCCAGCCGCTTCGTGACTTGCACCAGCAGCGCATCGCCGATTGCGTGCCCGTAATAATCGTTGATGTGTTTGAAATTGTCGATGTCGAGAAAAGCCAGCGCAAAATGACCGTGCGGCCCCTCGCTATTAAGCAGGCTGTTGACGCGGTGCTCGATCACCCGGCGCGTCGGCAGCCCGGTCAGCTCGTCATAATAGGCGGAGCGGAACAGCTGGTCCTCGAACGCCTTCTGCTCGGTGATATCGGTCGAATTGGAGAGCAACAAATTGCGCTCGGCGATCCGGACCGGCCGATGTGCGGTGAGAAACACCTGGCGGCCCGGGCCGGCGCTCAAGGCTTCCTCCAGGACGGCAGGACGACCGGTGCGTAGCAATTCGAGACACCTCTCGCGGCGGTCGTTCAGTTGCGAGGGCGACGCAGCGCTTGCCGTCTGCAGCAATGCCGCGGCGGCGTCGTTGACCAGCAGGAAATCGCCTTGCTCGTCCTGAACCGTCACGCCTGATGGCAGCAGCTTGAAAACGTCGCGAAGAATACGCAATTCGGAATCGAAATCGCCGTCACTGCCGGCAGCCATCGCGACCGTCTGAAAGTCGTATTTGGTGGGCCTCTGCATGGGCGAGGAGCTTGGCAAGGTCTCTTGTAGTTTTGGTTAAGCGCAACTGAGAAAAACCGTGACACCTGCGCACGCAAACGCCTTCACTTGGCGTCACCTCAATCGTCATTAATAGAGGGTCAATGCGATTATCGAGTGCTTGCGGCTTGTATTTGTTTTCATAGCGTTTTCGAGTGGAAGCCTGCTCGCGGGGTTGGTATCGGTTCTCACCAGGAAGACGCGTCAAAAGAAGAATGCAGCGCAACCAACTCAACTCGCAGGGATCCGGCATTGCATCGTGCAATGAACGCCGGTCCTCAGGAAGCTGATCTCGGTCTTTCCATCGAATGGCCGGAGCGCCGATTTCAACAATTTGGTGCCGAAGCCCGCTACTCCGACATTTTCGACCGTAGGCCCCTCGGTCTCGTCCCAGATGATGTTGAGACGATCGTCCGATACCGACCATGAGACCTGCAAAAAGCCATGCGCCGAGGAAAACGCGCCGTATTTCCCGGCATTGGTGGCAAGTTCATGAAAGATCAGCGCCAGGCTGACCGCCAGCTTGGCGGGAAGAAATAGTGGGTCGCCATTCAGGTTAAACCGCACATGGCCGTAAGGCCCGAGTTCGGAGCGCAGCAGGTCCGTGATGTCGCAGCCATTACCATCGACCCGCGCGATCAGATCGTCCGTCGCCGACAGCGCACGGATGCGGTGATCGATGCGGTCCCAGACTTGCGGCTGATCCTGGAGCACCTGGTGCAGGACGGCGTGAATGGTCGAGGCTTTGTTCTTCAGCCGGTGTTGCAACTCATCGACCAGGAGTTTGCGGTATTCCTCTTCCCTGATCAGGCGTTTCGCGATCTTCTGCTGCTGCGCGGCGATCGTTCGGTAATGCTCGACTCCCCACATCGTGAGGCCGCAAACCGCCCAAAACATCACCAAAAGGGCGACTTTTGCGGAATCAGGCAGGGCACTGTTGAAATTGAGGGTGACCCCAAGCACGCCACCCGCGATCGCGGTCAGGATTCCGATCCGGAAGCCGCCGAATGCCGTGGCGAAGAACACCGCCGGAAAATACGGCGTGAAGAATACGTCCGGCCGGATCTGGGCAAGGCCCCAGCGCGCGGCGGTCGCCAGAGCGAGACAGAAGATTGCAAAGCCTATGCTCAAAACCAGCGACGGCTGGGAAATTCCCTGCCAGCCCCGCCTGAACTCGTCGATCAATTTCATCATGGTATTGTGACTTCACGTGATCAGCGAATCCAAAATAAGGCCAAGCTGGGCGGAAAGCCGAGATTTCCAGTCCGCTGACACCGCAATCGGGTTCTGGTGCCGCGGCGCTCTGCAGAACAAGCTCGCTTGCGTTGTTCTCGCCGTGCGCGGAATATCGGCGCCATCAACATCACAGGGGATAACGATATGGGACGGCTGGATGGCAAGGTTGCGGTGATCACCGGCGCGACCAGCGGCATTGGGCTTCGCACTGCGGAAATTTTTGTCGAAGAAGGCGCCAGGATCGTTATCGCCGGACGGCGCGTGCCGGAGGGCGAAGCGCTGGCGAAAAAGCTCGGGCCGAGCTGCATCTTCCGCCAGACCGACGTCACGGTCGAGGAACAGATGCGCGCGCTGATCGCGCTGTCGGTCGAGAAATTCGGCAAGCTCGATTGCCTGTTCAACAATGCCGGCGGCCCGGCTCAGACCGGCGGCATCGAAGGCCTCGAAGTCGACCGCTTCGACACGGCGATGGCGACTTTGGTGCGCAGCGTCATGCTCGGGATGAAGCACGCCGCGCCCTATATGCGAACGCAGGGCTTCGGCAGCATTATCAACAATGGCAGCATCGCGGGGCGCCTTGCCGGCTTTTCCTCCTCGATCGTCTACGGCGCCGCGAAGGCTGCCGTCATCCATCTCACCAAATGCGTCGCGATGGAGCTTGGTGAATCCAATATCCGCGTCAACTCGATCTCGCCCGGCGCAATCGCCACCGGCATCTTCGCCAAGGCGCTTGGGCTTTCGGTCGCTGCAGCGGAGCAAACGCCTGCCGTGATGCGCGAGGTCTACAAGACCGCGCAGCCGATCCCACGCGCTGGCCTGCCCGAGGACATCGCCTATGCCGCAGTGTTCCTTGCCAGCGACGAGTCCTCCTTCATTAACGGCCACGATCTTGTAATCGACGGCGCCATCACTGGCGGCCGCAACTGGACTCAGCAGCAGCAGGGCTATGTCGCGCTGCGCAAGGCATTCGATCAGGGGGCGGGGTAGATGTTGTTGTTGGGCCGTCATTCCCGGTTCACGCTTGGCGTGCTCCGGAATGACGACTCCGCACAGAAGGGAGATCGCTATGTCCGCATCTTTACGGTTACCGCCAGGCTGGGCTGACCCGCGATCGCCGCACCTGGCCGTCATCTTCGGTCTTGCCTGCGCGTTCGTCACCGCCAAGGCATTGCCGTCGACGATGGACGCGATCTCGACCATTATCGAGCCGCTCTGCGTATCCAGCGATCCCGCGAGCTCGGCCCAGGATATCGTCGAGCCCATCGGCTCGTATGCCCTGCCTAACGTCCCCGGCAAGCGCGTCACCATCGTGCGGGTGTTCTATGGCCCCGGCGGATTCACCCGCGCGCATCGGCATGCGGGCTCGGTCACCGCGTACATCACAAAGGGCGAGGTCCGCTCGCAATTGGCCGGCGGTCCTGTGGAGACGTTCAAGGTCGGCCAGTCGTTCTTCGAGCCGCCGGGAGCCGTGCATCTGGTCTCGGCCAATGCGAGCGACACCGAGCCGGCGGAACTGATCGCCGTTTTCGTGGCTGACGAGGGCGCGGAGCTGACAACGTTTGTTCAATAATCAGTTGGGCGTCGGATCGTAGGGTGCGCAAAGGCGCTCTTGCGCCGTGCCCACCATCTTCAATGCTGGCGTAAATGGTGGGCACGCACGCTTCCGCTTTGCCCACCCTGCAAGTTTTGGCCTTTACACGGCCTGCAACGTCACCCGTAATCCGTCGCGCGGTTTCGGAATCGGCCACATCTGCCACTCCGGTTGGTAGCCGGGCGCCTGCGAAACGCTCAAGTTTTGCAGGAAATGCCGCGCGAAGCACTTTGCCTGCATGTAGGCGAAGTGCAGCCCGAGGCACATGTGGGCGCCGCCGCCGAACGGGACCCAGGCGAAGCGATGCCGGTTGCGCTGCGCCTCGTCGGTAAAGCGCATCGGATCGAATTGGTCGGGATCGGGCCAGATCTCCGGCATGTGATGGGTGAACAGCGGATTGACGCCAACCATGGTGCCGGCGGGGATCGCAAACCCCTTGAAGGTGAGATCGCGGATTGCGCGGCGCGGGATCGAGGGCACTGGGGGCTTCAGCCGCATTGCTTCCTTGAACGCCATCTCGGTTAACGGCATCGCTTCGAGATTATCGAAGCTGGTGGGCTCATCGGCGGCGATGCCGAGCGCGCCGACTTCATCGCGCAATTTGCCCTGCCATTCCGGGTGTGCGGCAAGCGCGCCGATGAAAGACGTCAGCGACGAGGTCAGCGTGTCGTGCGCGGCCATCATCAGGAAGCTCATGTGGTCGACGATATCCTGGGTCGAGAGCAGCGCGCCGTCCTCATGGGTGGCCTGGCAGAGTTGCGAGAACAGGTCCTCGCCGCCTTTTTCGCGGCGGATTGGAATCTGCTCCGAGAAATAAGCCACGATGCGGGCACGGCCCCGGACGCCACGCGCCATTTGCGTTCCCGGCAGCGGCTTGCGGATCACCGCGACCGCGGCCGCCACCATGTCGACGAAAGAACGCGTGATCTCGTCGACCTCCGGTCCAATCCCGGCGCCGAGGAACGAGGCCGCGGCGAGGTCGAGCGTCAGCTGCTTCATCGCGGGATAGATCAGCATCGGCCCGGGTTGCGCCTTCCACTGCGCGACGCGCGCGGCGATCCCGGCATCGAGCGAGGCGAGATAGGATTTCATCGGGCCGGACTTGAAGGCAACCGATAGTGCGCGACGGTGCAGGCGGTGCTCCTCGAAATCGAGCAGCATCAGCCCACGCGGAAACAGCAGCCCGAGAATCCGGCCCCAGCCGTGCGTCGAGGAGAATTGCCTCGCCTGATCGAACAGCACCAGCTCGTTGGCCTCGGGCCCGAGCAACACGAGGCTGGTCTCGCCGAAGATGTGGCTGCGATAGACCAGGCCGTACCTGGCCGCGTGCCGTTCGATGTGGCCTTTGGGATCGGCGAGCACTTCCAGCGTCTTGCCGATGATCGGCCAGCCCTCGTCGCCCGGAATGTGCTTCAGCGAATTGCGTTTCGGCGGCGTGAAGGTCGGCGCGGGGGAAGCCACAGTTTGCATCGACATCGCAATTGCTCCGGTTGGGTCGCTGCCGCATCGCCGCTCTGACAAAATAGCCTTTGTGTCCCCCGCTGCAAAGGGTCATGCCGCCGCACGTTCGCCTTACGCTTTTCGCTTGGCGGCTTCCTTCTGCAGGTCCGGCGCGTTGACGGCGGGGATCGCGACGCGGCCGGGGCCGGTGAGCGTCAGCGCGGCGGCGGCCTTGTCGTTTTCCATTATCTTGGCCATCACCGCCTGGCCGGCACGCTCGAACACCGCGCGATTCTCGATCACGAATTTCTGCGACTTGCGCAGGCCGTCGAGATAGCCGTTGATTTCCGGCACCACGTAGCGCGCCACCATGTCCCAGCTTCGACGCGTATTCTCGGGATTGGCCCAGTCGTGCGCGAAGCCGACGATGGTGCCCACGCCGCCGGAAACCTGCACAAGCTTCTTGATCATCTTCACGAGATCGTCGGGGGTGCCGATGGTGGAGGCCGCGCCTTCCACGAACGCGGTCTTGTCCACGGCCTCATCGGGCGATGAAAAAGCGGTAATTCCCGGCCGCATCAGC
>JBJMTR010000038.1:0-7833 GCA_045811565.1 Bradyrhizobium sp. | reverse complement strand
TTGCGCGACACCAGCGAACCGTCATCTTCGTAGGCGCGGTCGGCGAATACCTCATGCACTATCGGCAGGTTCGCGGCTTCGCCGGCCCGCACCAATTTTGAATTCGCGAGCACAACAAAAATCAGGTTGGGGTCGACCGCCGTGATCGCGCTGGCGATGGCTTTCGCGGTCATGTCGTCCTCGCAGGCGACGTTCGAAAGCGCGCCGTGCGCCTTGACATGCGTGACCTTGTGACCCGCCGCGGTCGCGATCGCCTGCAAGGCACCGATCTGGAAGGCGACCAGATTCTCGATCTCGGATGATTTCAACCCGGGCATCGGCCGCCGCCCAAAACCGTGCAGGTCGCGATAGCCGGGATGGGCGCCGATACTCACGCCGCGCGCTTTTGCCAGTTCCACCGTGCGCCGCATGATGTCGGGGTCGCCGGCATGGAAGCCGCAAGCGATATTCACCGAGGTCGCCAGCTCGATCATCGCGGCGTCATTGCCCATTTCCCACGCGCCAAATCCTTCGCCGAGATCACAGTTGAGATCGATGGTTGTCATGGTGGTTGTCCGCTTCTCGTGAGTGGATCTTTGGTTAGCTAGTCGCCGGCGACTGGATTTGCCATGTCCGGGCATCGACTGCGCTGACGGCGTGGCCGGCGACGTTGGCATCTCTGAGCGCCTCGACGTTGAGATCGAAGTTCTCGATTGCGCGCAGCCGGTCGGGCAGGGTGCGCAGCAATTCCCAAAACTTTCGCGCTTCCGCCTGCGCCTCGGCCATGCTGACGGCCTCGAAGCGAAAGGCGCGCCCGGCCGGCATCTGCGCGAACCGGCCGAGATCGGCCGAAATAACCGTGGCGATCTTGGGGTAGCCGCCGCTGGTGCCGCGGTCCGGCATCAGCACGATGGGCTGGCCGTTACCTGGCACCTGGATGCTGCCATTGACGGTGCCGTCGGAAACGATGTTGTGCCCGTGCAGATGTTTGAGGACCGGGCCTTCGAGCCGGTAACCCATCCTGTCGCTGGTTGCGGAAATCTTCCAGTCGCTGTCGAGAAACAACTTCTTGGTGTTGTCGTCGAATTCGTCGTCCTGCGGCCCAAATATGACGCGGATCGGTATGTCCGGTATCCCAGGCAATTCGATCCTCCGCTCGGCCGCGCCGCTTGCGGGCGCGTTCTGCAATTCGTCTCCGCTCTGCAGCGGGCGGGGATAGGGGCTGCCGAGGCCAGCGCGCGCGTTCACGGCGAGGCTGCCGAACATCGGTTCGCCGACAATCCCGCCCTCGATCGCGAGATAGCTGAACGAGCCACCGCGGGCGAAACCCAGCGTCAAGGTCTCGCCATCCGAAAGCGTGACCGACGTGTCGAATGCGACCGAGCGCCCCGCGATGTCGCCGTTCCGCGAAGCGCCCGACAATCCGATGCGAACCGTGCCGCCACGCGCGGTGAAGGCCGCGCCGAACGGACCAATTTCGATACCGGCGGCGAACGGTTCATTGCCAACCAGCGTATTTGCAGCTGCCAGAGCCAGCCGATCCATCGCTCCGCTCGGCGTCAGGCCGTAGCGCTGCGAGCCGGGTCGGCCGCCGTCCTGCACCGAACTCGTGGGACCAATGTTGGAAATGACGAGGGTGCTCATTGCGCAATCAATTCCGCGATGATTTCCCCGGCTTCGGCGGCGCGATCCTGCTCCGCAAACGTCTTGGCGTCGACGGGCGCAAAAGTGACGTTATCACCGGGCTCCAGCAGGAAGATCGGATCGCGATGCAACTGGTAGGTTCTAACAGCGGTTCGTCCGAGCAGGTGCCAACCGCTCGGGCCGGCCAGGCACTGCACGCCGGTCTGCACGCCGCCGATCGAGATCGTGCCGGCCGGCGTCAGCAGCCGCGGATTCTGCCGCCGCGGCACGTGCAGGGACTTCTCGAGCCCGCTGAGATAGGACCAGCCGGGCGTAAAGCCAATCATGGCGACGCGGTAATCGCCGGCGATGTGCCGCGCCACGACGTCGTCGGCGGTGGTGTTGAGCGCCTTTGCCACGTCCTCGAGGTCGATGCCGTGTTCGCCGCCATAGGCCACGGGAATGCGCCAGCGGCGGGCTTTTGCCGCCGCCGGAACCGGCCGCTGCGCCCGCGCGAGCAGTTTTTCGCCGAGCGCGTCGAAGCCGATCTGCACGGGATCGTAATGCACCAGCAGCGAACGATAGGTCGGCACGGTCTCCGTGATCCCGGCGATCGGCTCACTGGTCAGCGCGCCGTCGAGCGCCAGCACCCGCTGGTTGGCGGCATCGTCGATGTTGCGGCTGAATTCCACCGTGATGGCGCTGTCGCCACTCGGCAAAAGGCGGGGTGGGGCTAGGGTCGCGGCCATGGCCTCGTTGCTCTTCGACCTTCAAGCTAGCGTGTTTTGGCGCGAAGTGGAATTCGCTTCGCGCAAAATGGTCCAACAACTTCAATAAACTAATCAGCATGTCGCCGATAAGATCTGGTGATCGGTCATATCGTGCTCGCCCTTGACGCGATGCCTGCGCCCCGCAAGATGCGCCCGCCAATTCATTCCCACCGGAGCCTGCTTTTCAGATGTCCCTGACCCCCGAAGCGATCGCGATCCTGTCCCGCGTGTCCACCGCCACCATCACCACGGTTCTGCTCAAGAAGGGCCTGCGAAACGTCTGGATGCGCGGCACCAAACCGTTGCGGCCCGGACAGCCGCGATTGGTCGGGCCGGCGTTTACGCTGCGCTTCGTGCCGGCGCGGGAAGACCTCGCCACGCCGGAATCCTGGTCATCGCCGATCTCGACCCGTACCGCGATCGAAGCCATGCCCGCCGGCTGCATCGCCGTGGTCGACGCCATGGGCATCACCGATGCCGGTATCTTCGGCGACATTCTCTGCGCGCGCATGGTCAAGCGCGGGGTCTCTGCGCTAATCACCGACGGCGTCGTGCGCGACGTCGAGGGCGTGCTTGGCACCAACCTTCCGGTGTGGTGCGATGGCTTTGCGGCGCCGCCTTCGGTCGCGGGATTGACCTTCGTCGGCTGGGGCGAGCCGATTGGCTGCGGCGGGGTTGCAGTGTTCCCCAATGACATCATCGTCGCCGACCAGGATGGCGCGGTGCTGATCCCGCAAGCGCACCTCGATCTTATCGTGGCCGAAGGTCCGGAGCAGGAACGGATGGAAGCGTGGATCGTCAACGAGGTGAATAACGGGGCAGTTCTGCCCGGCCTCTATCCCATGAACACCGAGACCAAAGCGCGCTACGCGGCATCCAAGAAATAACTTCAAAAGAGAGAGGTAACCCCATGGAAATCCATCTCGCAGGCACGCGACCGACGCGACGCGCGCCACCACAATACTTCACCGGCACGGTGCTGCAGGATCCGATCATCGCAACCGAGGCGCCGGCGCGGCTGGTCTCGACCTGTGTGGCCTTCGAGCCCGGTGCGCGCACGGCATGGCATTCGCATCCGCTCGGCCAGACGCTGTATGTGATTTCAGGGGTTGGCCGGGTCCAGGCCCAGGGCGGACCTGTCAGAGAAATCCGGCCGGGCGATGTGGTCTGGATTCCACCTGGCGAGAAACATTGGCACGGCGCTTCGCCGACCAATGGCATGACCCACATCGCCATGCAGGAGGCGCTCAATGGAAATTATGCGACCTGGATGGAGCAGGTGACCGACGCGGAATACTCTGCGAAGATCGGCTAAATCCGCTGCGCGGTCCAGGTGCCCGAGCACAGCGCGGCGCGCCAGGTGCCTGAGCCCGATGCGCCGGAGAGGTGGCCGGTGCCGACCGCGCGCTTCATGCCGCTGCTAAGCGTCACGCTGATGTTGCCGGCTTCGGCGACGCGCCCGGATGCCGTCACCGTCGCGATGATCGAGGCGACCTGGCCGTTGCTGATCCCCAGAAGACCGAGTCGCCGCTGCTGCATGCCGCGCTCGAGGAAGTGATCTGAACACTCCAATCGCCGTCGAATGTCGCGGCGGCCGCGGGCGTTGCCATTATGAGAGCCGCGAGCAGCGATAGGCGGGTGGCAGAAATAGTTCTGTGAAAACATTCCATGGCGAGCCCCTGTGTGCCACGGGGGCACGCTCTCACATGGTTTCCTTCGGCACCGTGATGGCCGTCACATGGTCAATTCACGCGCGTCCAAGTCTGGCCGCCGCAGAACACTCCGCCAAAGGCGCAGCCCTGGACACGCAGGGTGTCGGATCCTATCAGCGCAATCGTCGAATCGTAGGTGCTGGCGGTGTCCGGATCGAGAATCCGGCCGCTCCATTTGTCTTTGCCCGGCTTCATGTTGATCAGCACCTGTTCGCCATTCTGGTTCGACTTCTTATCGACGGCGTAGCCGCAGAGGTTGGCGCCGCACTGCTCGATCCGGACCTTGCCTTCCTTCTCCTCGGTCAGCCACATGCCGAGTGGCGAATTGGCGGCGTGAACGGCAGCGTGAGAGGGCATCGTCGGTGCTGGTGGCGGTGACGGCGGAGCCGTGGCAACGGCAGGGGCTGGCGCAGGCTGTGCGGGCGGGGGCGCAGCATCCTGTGGAGCTGGCGCAGCGGCTCGCGGCGGAGCGGGGCCCGCGGTATCGGCAGGCGCGACAGCGGCCGTCGAACTCGATGGTTCGCTCGTCGCCGCGGCGGGGGCGCGAGCCGGCATCGGCGCGGTCTGTTCGGCCGGAGCCGGAGCGGGGAAAACCGGCGTGGGCTGCGAATCCGTCTTCGCCTGTTGCGGAGTCTTGCGCGAACGGTCGCTGTCCTCGTTCTTCGAACGCTTCGAGCGCTTGCCGCTATTATCGTAGACGCCGGGGATCGAGACCGTTCCGCGATCGGGATCAATGTGGATGGTGCGGCCGCCATATTCGAAGGTGTACTGGGCCTGCGCGGTGGTGCTCGCCAGCAAAAGCGTAGCGATCGCCAGAAGCTTCTTCATCAAGACCTCCAGGGCAGGGAATCCGAACCGGCGAAGCTACGCCTCGGCAGCGTCGCGCAACGTGAACTGGATCACTTTCAAATGATGAGTCTTATATTTTGCGGCTTTGGTTCAAAGGGCCTGAGGCCAGTCTAGTTAGGGCTGACAGGCGGTCAAGAAGCGGCAATTGTCCTGCCGGATCATTTCGAACCAGGCGGCATAGATCTTCTTGAAGCTGCCGTCCTGCATCGCCATGTACAGCAACTGATCGACGAAGGCTTTCAGCGCGACATCGCGCTGCAGCCAATAGCCTTATCGAAGAAGTCGAACGGGCTAGATCTCGCCGCTGTCCTTGCGAACCAGGCTGGCAGCCGCGCTGCGTCCGGCCATTTCGTGTTTCAAATTCTCAAAGCGCAGCCGCGCTTCGCTCTCGCGATCGTCGACGAATTTAATCGCGGCATCTCGGTCCATGGGGCCGCTGACGATCGGCGTGGAATTCTCGCCGATGGTCTCCTCGACATAATAGTCGCCATTGTCCTCGCGTACCGTCCATTTCAAACGGATCGCCGCCATCGGGCCGGGGCCGATCTTGCTGTAGCCGTTTGCCTCCATTGGTTGCGAGGCTGCGGGCTTTTCCTCAGCCGAGGGCTTTTCAGGCAAAGGAGGAGGTTGCGGCTGATCCAGAATGCTGGCGATGGCCGCAAGGGCGTTGTCGGTAGGGTCGCTCTGAGTCATCATTCCGCCTCCGGCTAGAACTTCACCTGCGGAATCGGTTTCCCTCTGCCGCGCCGGTAGCCCTTCGTCGGCCCCGAATAAGGCTGAGTTTTGTCAGTTTGTCCCGCGCTCGCAAGAAACCGGAAGGCACCGTACCGCGGCGAACACCCGTCACGCCCGGCAGATCAGCCGAGCACGTCCTGGTTGATGACGTTCTGCCGCAAGGGGTCGCCGTCGAGCACGCTCAGGATATTGCGCGCGGTCTGTTCGCTCATGCGGTCTACGGCTTCCCGCGTCACGCCCGCGACATGAGGCGCCATGATGACGTTCGGAAGTTCGAACAGCGAGTGTCCCATCGGCGGCGGCTCCTGCTCGAACACGTCGAGACCTGCGCCCGCAAGCTTTCCGGACACCAGCGCGTCGTACAGCGCGGGTTCGTCGACGATGCCACCGCGGGCGGTGTTGATGAGATAGGCGGTCGGTTTCATCCGCTTCAGTCTGGCAGCATTGAACATGCCGACCGTTTCCGGGGTTTTCGGACAATGGATGCTGACGAAGTCGGCGCGCCGCAGCGCCGCATCGAGGTCGAGAACCGGCTCGCAGCCGGCGGCCTTGGTCTCGGAAGCTCCCTTGTAGGGATCGTAAACCAGCACCTTCATTTCCATCGCCAGGCAGCGCTTGGCGGTGCGGGTGCCGATACGGCCGAAA
Source organism: Bradyrhizobium sp. (assembly GCA_045811565.1). GTDB lineage: Bacteria > Pseudomonadota > Alphaproteobacteria > Rhizobiales > Xanthobacteraceae > Bradyrhizobium. The sequence continues at coordinate 1,520 of JBJMTR010000038.1, read as the reverse complement.
CCGACGATCAAGACCGTCTTGCCATAGAGATCGAACGGAAGCTTGCCAAGTCGATGGCCCCAATTGCCGTCCTTGACGATCGAATGCATTTCCACCGCGCGCTTGGCGAGCGTCAACATCATGAACAGCGCCTGTTCGGCAACGGATGGTGAATTCGCAGCGCCCGCCACCATCAGCGGGACCTTGCGGCGGCTGAGCGCTGATACGTCGACCGCATCGAAGCCGACGCCGATCCGGGTCACCACCTTCATGTCCCGGGAGGCCTCGAGCTCCGGCTCGCCGAACCGCGTGGCGCCGAGCGCTACGCCATGGACCGGCGCCTGCTCTTTCAGCATGGCCTCGAAATCCTTGGCCGAAATCATATTCGGAAATTCGATGAGCTCTATATCGTCCCGCGCATCGAGGAGCGCTCGTCCCTGTTGCGACATCGATTCAGTGACGAGAATCTTCTTCTTGTTGGTCGCCATTACCTGCCCTTGGCTTTTTTTGCTCGTGCGCCGTCAAAGGACGGCGCCGGTCACCTCGTTTAGCAGGTGCATATTGTTGAGGTCCACTGCCAATCGGAGCGGGGCGCCATCATGCGCGCCGGCGTTGGGATTGACCCGGCCGCAGATCTGCGCGCCTTCGAGCGTGAAATAGACCAGGGTCTCCATGCCCATCGGCTCGGTGACATCGAGCACGGCATCGAAGGCCTCAATGCCGGGCACCGGGTGCGGCCTCGCTTCGGTAATATGCTCGGGCCGTATCCCCAATAGCAATTTATCGGTGCGTGAGACGCCCTGATACCTGGGCGCGCGGGCGCCCGGCAGCGGGAAACTGATACGGTCGGTGAGGCGTACATGCATTTTGCCGCCGGCATCTTCGAGCCGGCAGGGCACGAAATTCATCGCCGGCGAGCCGATGAAGCTGGCGACGAAGCGAGTCGCCGGCTTGTGATAGAGCTCGTTGGGTGTGCCGATCTGCTCGATGCGGCCGTGGTTCATCACCACCACGCGGTCGGCGAGCGTCATGGCCTCGACCTGATCGTGGGTCACATAGACTGTAGTGGTGCGGACCTTCTGATGCACCTTCTTGATCTCGATCCGCATCTGGACGCGCAGCTTGGCGTCGAGATTGGACAACGGCTCGTCGAACAGGAACACTTTTGGATTACGCACGATGGCGCGGCCCATCGCGACGCGCTGGCGCTGGCCGCCCGACAATTGCTTCGGCTTGCGATCGACGAGTTCAACGATGTCGAGCATGCGCGCGGCTTCGTCGACCCGCAACTTGATCTCGGCCTTCGGGAAGCGCTTGAGCCGAAGCCCGAACGACATGTTCTCGGCGACCGTCATATGCGGATAGAGCGCGTAGTTCTGGAAAACCATCGCGATGTCGCGGTCCTTCGGCGGCACGTCGTTGACGACGTCACCGCCGATCATGATATCGCCGTCGGTGATGTCTTCCAGGCCTGCGATCATTCGCAATGTCGTCGATTTCCCGCAGCCCGACGGGCCGACCAGCACGACAAATTCATGATC
>JBJMTR010000037.1:0-17902 GCA_045811565.1 Bradyrhizobium sp. | reverse complement strand
GAACCATCTGTACCACCGCATCGGCTTGCGAGACGTCCGCACCGACAGCGATTGCGCGTCCGCCCGCTGCGGCGATGTCCTTGACCAGCGCATTCGTCTCGACCCCGCGCTCATGATAGTTGATGGCAATCGCGGCGCCCGCCTCAGCCAGCGTCCGTACGATGGCGGCGCCGATTCCGCGAGACCCTCCGGTCACCAGTGCAGTGTGGCCGCGCAAGATAGCTGTCGTCATGGGCATCTCCACTTCATGCCGCCACTATTAACATCTTCGGCGTCCAGAAAAGCAAAGCCAGGTCGCGATATGCGGGGCAGGAGCGGATTATTAACGGGGCGCGCCGATCACGAAGCGGCAAGCAAATTTCTTGGTCAATATTTCTTTCGGCCAAATATTCGGCAGGTTTGGTCGGCCCGTATATCGTAGACTTCCTTGGGCCGATCCGGTTCAATAGCCGGCGGAAGCCTGTGGACTAGTTCCTTTCTCTCGCCGAAACTGTGCTTCGGCTGGAATGGTCCTTGCTTCCTGTACGGCCCGGCTGCAATGGGTACTGCATAATTCCTTTTGCAGCCATCCACGAGAAGAGTTCGATGACTCAACTGATTGTCCGCGCCGGAGACTTCACATTCCAAGCCCGTTTCGAGGAAGCACTCGCGCCCAAGACGGTCGCGGCGTTTCGCAAAGCCATGCCGTTCGAGAGCCAGGCGATCCATGTCCGCTGGAGCGGCGAGGGGATCTGGATGCCGCTTGGCGATCTCGATTTCGGCGTCTCCTATGAGAACCACACCAGCTATCCCGCGCCGGGCCAGATCATTCTCTATCCCGGCGGCATCAGCGAAACCGAAATCCTTTTGGCCTATGGCGGTGTGCATTTCGCCAGCAAGATGGGCCAGCTCGCCGGCAATCATTTCATCACTCTGACCTCGGGGCTGGAGAACCTGACCACGTTCGGCAAGACCGTGCTGTGGAAGGGCGCACAGCACATCCGTTTTGAGGAAGTCTAGGTGGCCGAAGCCGCATACCCGCGCGATCTCCGCGGCTACGGCCGCAACCCGCCCGATCCGAAGTGGCCGGGCAACGCCCGCCTTGCTGTGCAGTTCGTGGTCAATTTCGAAGAGGGCGGCGAGAACAATGTCCTGCACGGCGATCTCGCCTCGGAGGCGTTCCTGTCGGACGTATTGGGCGCGCGGCCCTGGCCGGGTCAGCGCCACGCCAATATCGAATCGATGTTTGAATACGGCTCGCGCGCCGGCTTCTGGCGGCTGTGGCGCATGTTCACGATGCGCGAATTGCCGGCCACGGTGTTCGGCGTCGCGACGGCACTGAAGCGCAATCCCGAGGTGGTCGCCGCGATGAAGGAGGCGGGATGGGATATCGCCAGCCACAGCCTGAAATGGATCGAACACAAGGACATGTCGGAGGCGGAGGAGCGCGCCGAGATCGCGGAGGCGATCCGCGTCCACACCGAGGCGACCGGCGCGCGCCCGCTCGGCTGGTACACCGGGCGATCCTCCATCAACACTGTAAAGCTGGTGATGGAGGCCGGCGGCTTTCTCTATTCCTGCGACTCTTATGCCGACGATCTGCCGTACTGGATCAAAGGGCCGGCGGGGCCGCATCTGATCATTCCCTACACGCTCGATGCCAACGACATGCGCTTCGTGAATGCGCAGGGTTTTGGCGGCGGCGACGAGTTCTTCACCTATCTCAAGGACAGTTTCGATGTGCTCTATGCCGAGGGCGAGACCTCGCCAAAAATGATGTCGGTCGGCCTGCATTGCCGGCTGGTCGGCCATCCCGGACGCGCCGCGGCGCTGATGCGGTTTCTCGACTACGTCACCAAACATGAACGCGTCTGGGTGCCCACGCGGCTTGCGATCGCGCAGCATTGGCATGCTAATTTAAAACATCTCGCCGAACACGCGCACCAAATCGGATAGGCGCATGTCGATAACGCTTGCCGACCTCAACACCTGCAGCAAGGACGACTTCGTCGCCGCGCTCTCCAACGTTTTTGAACATTCGCCATGGATCGCCGAGCAGGCGGCCCTAAAGCGGCCATTTGCAGGCATCCATCAATTGTTCGCCGCGATGAAAGCAGCGGTCGATCGCGCGCCGGCGGAATTGCGCCTCGTCTTGATCAAGGCGCACCCAGACCTCGCCAACCAGACCCAGCGCGCCGCCGGCCTGACCGTGGAATCCAATGCTGAGCAGCACAGCGTCGGCCTCGATCGCCTGTCGGATGCTGAATATGAGGCGTTCGAGCGCGTCAACAACGCCTATCGCTCGAAATTCGGCTTTCCCTATATCATCTGCGTGCGCCGCCACACTAAGGATTCCATCCTGCGCGATTTCGAGCGTCGTTTGCCGAACGATGCCAAAACCGAAACGCAAAACTCGATCGAGGAGATCTGCCGGATCTCGGCGCTGCGGCTCGATCGGCTCGTGACGTCAGAGGATCGGCTTGCCGTGCACGGGCGTCTGTCGACGCATGTGCTGGATGCCCACAGCGGCAATCCCGCGGCGGGGATTTCAGTCGAACTCACTGAGCTGTCCGCCCTCGGTGGCAGCCGCGTAGTTACGCGCGCCGTGACCAACAGCGATGGTCGCACAAATCAACCGTTGATCAGCGGTCGGCCGGTGCCTATCGGCCGTTACGAGTTGATGTTCAGCGTCGGCGACTATTTCGCCGGGCGGCAGGTGCCGCTATCAGATCCGCCGTTCCTCGACCGCATCCCCTTGCGCTTCTCGGTGAGCGATCCTGAGGGCTATCTTCACGTGCCGCTGTTGGTCACGCCATGGAGCTACACGACCTATCGCGGGAGCTGATAGCTCCGATGAAAGGCGCGGCAAGACTGGCAACGATTCCGGCAGCGATGACAGCCCGGTCCCATGCTAAAACTTGCCTGATAGCGCGAACGTTGTTCATATTTGGCTGGAATGGGCGCGAAAACTTGCGAATTGGCCGCTGAACTGGAGGCTCCAAGGTGCCGCTGATCAAGAACAGATACGGAAAGGGGCGCGTCCGCGTGATGCGGATTCATCGCGACGGGGACCGGCACGAGGTCAGCCAGCTCAATATCAAGGCGATGGTCGAGGGCGACTTTGCGCGCACCTATACGCATGCGGATAATTCCAACACGATATCGACCGATACGATCAAGAACGTCGTCAACGTCGTGGCCCGCGAAAACGCCGGGCTCTGTCCTGAAGAATTCTGCCAGGTTCTGGCAAAAAAATATCTCGACACCTACCCGCAGATCGCCTTGGTCGTGATCACGGCGCATGAGACCAAGTGGAACCACCTGAGTTTCGGCGGCAAGCCGCATCCGCACAGTTTCGTGCTCGACAGCAACGGCAAACCCTTCGTCGAAGTATCCGTGACCCGCGGAGCACCATCGGCGCTCGCCTCCGGCATCGACGGCTTTGCCTTCATGAAGTCAACGCAGTCCGGCTGGGAGAATTACGTGAGGGATCACTACACGACGATTCCTGAAACCGCCGATCGCATATGCGCGACCAGCATGGTGGCGTCCTGGAAATGGTCGGGCACGCCGCAAAGCTATTCGGCGGCCAATGCGAGGATTCTCGAGACCGCGCTGGAAGTGTTCTCGACGACCTACAGCAAGAGCGTGCAGGACAGCCTGTACCGCATGGGCGAGGCGGCGCTATCAGCGGTGCCGGAGATTTCCGAGATCAGCATGGCCTGTCCGAACATGCACTTCATCCCGATGAACCTCTCGGCGTTCGGGTTGGATAACAACAACGACGTGTTTCTGCCGACCGACGAGCCACACGGCCAGATCGAGTGCACCGTGGGAAGGGGGTGAGTACGCCGCAATCATCGATCGACGGCGGCGACGCGGCCGCGGTCATTTTGCCGGCATGCCGACGCGCCTAAACGGTCGGCGCTGAAAACCAAAGTTTGAGCTTGAGACCCGGCGAATTGTCGAGCATTTCAATCCGCGCGCCATGAAGGCGGGCGACGGCAGCGACGAGACTTAGTCCCAGACCGTTTCCCGGCGTGTAGCGGCTGTGTTCGCGCCTGTAAAAGCGCTTGAAGACATGTTCGTATTCGTCGGACGGAATTCCGGGGCCGTCGTCTGCGATCGAGATAACCGGGCTACCGTCAATATTTTCGTTCGTTACGACGACTTGCCCACCGGCGCGGCCATGCTTGATCGCATTGTCCACGAGATTGGCAATGGCATCGAAGATCAGATCACGGTCGCCGGTCACCAGCACCTCGCGATCACCCATAACGCTGAGTCGGGTGTCATCCTGTTCGGCCGCGGCGTCGTACAATTCGACAACCTCACTGGCGATTTCGACCAGGTTCACGGTGCGAAACGCGCCCGTTCGTGCCTGCGTCTCGATTTGCGCAATCCGCGTGATTGACGCGAATATCCGCAGGACGGCATCGAGGTCGGAAATGGTGTCGCCAATCAGCGATTGGGCATCCTCGGCAAGGTGCTGGCCGTGATAGGCCTTCTCCAGGCGGCCGCGCATCCGCGTCAGCGGTGTCCGCAGGTCGTGCGCAACATTGTCGCCCACCTGCTTGACCTCCCCCATCAATGTTTCGATGCGGTCCAGCATCAAATTGAGGTTCTCCGCAACGCGATCCCATTCGTCATGAGTGCCGCGGAGCGGGATACGCTTGTCCAGGCCGCTGAGCATGATGGCCCGGCTGGTGGCGTCGATCGATTCAATCCGCCCCACCGTGCGGCGCGTCACCAGGATGCTCGCGACGCCCGCAATCAGGAACATCAACGCAATGCTCAAGATCACGGCGGTCTCGATTTGATCGGTAAAGCTGTCGAGGTCAGTTATATCCGTTCCTACCAGCAGACGCTCGCCGCCTGGAAGCGTTTCCACCATGCCCCGCAGCAGCGGCCGGTTTGCCGTTCCGGGCAACGGCTCCTGCGCACGAAATTCCATCGATCCGCTGGCTGCCGCGACCGACGGCCATGCCTTTAGGTTGCCGGCGAGCACGGCCGACGTGGGATCGACGAGGAGATACACCTTGTCGGCAAAGCCTTTGTCGGACGTGCGTTGTCCGATCAGGCCGATCAGCCCATCCCGGCCCGATCGCTCGTAGGCGTCACGCAAACTCGAATACTCGGTCATGATGGCGCGGTCCGATCGGCTGCGCACATACGAGGCGGTAGACAGGTAGACGTAGCTGAAAATCGCCGACGCGATCACGCCGAAGGTCCCGATCCCGATCAGCGCCTGCTTGAAAGTCGATGACGTTAAGGTTTTAACCAGGAGCACGGAGACAATACCCGACACCGCGAACCGTATGGATCAGGGGATAGGCCTGCTGGTCGTCGACTTTGCGCCTGATACGCCCAACATAGACATCGATGATGTTCGTCGAGGGATCGAAATGAAGATCCCAGACGTGCTGCAGCAGCATTGCCCGGGATACCACGCGGCCTTCGTTGCGAACCAGATACTCCAGGAGTTCGAACTCCCGAGGAAGAAGAGCGATGTCTCTGCCGCGCCGGCTGGCGGTCCGCGACATCAGGTCGATCGCGAGATCGCCGACGCGCAAGATGGTTTGCTTGACGAGGGTATCGCTGCGCCGACCAAGCGCCTCGAGGCGCGCCAAAAGCTCGACGAAAGAAAAAGGCTTGACCAGATAGTCATCGCCGCCGGCCCGCAAGCCACGCACCTTATCGTCGACTTCTCCGAGCGCGCTGATGATCAGAAAGGGCGCGGCGATCCCGTCATCCCGCAATTGCCGCATCACGGCGATGCCATCGATGTCCGGAAGCATGCGGTCGATCGTGATCACCGCATAGTCGGTCGCCGCCCCGCGGCTCAGCGCCTCGTTACCGCTCGCGGCCAAATCCACCTGATAACCACTGGTCGTAAGCGATTCCATGAGTTGCCCGGCGGTCTCCGGGTCATCCTCAACGACCAGAATACGGCGGTGACCTCCCATCATGGTCTGCGGTCTCCGAATGACAGGTCAGACATTGTAAGCTAAGCCACGGCTAACCCGAAGTTAATCCGAAAGCCGTGCGGCGGACCCGCAAATGAGCGTGATGATCGTCACCAGGCGATCCGGTTTTCCTTCGCCGGAACATGCCGGGGTGACGACCATCACGATGCGGTTTCGGCCGCCCTAGTAAACGTCGCCGCAGACGTTGACCCACCGCAGTCCACGTGCGGTCCACACCCTGCGCCAACAGCTGTCGTAGGCGCCGTAGACGAACGGCGCGCCGACGAACGCAAACCGATTGAAGCGATGATGGAAGCGGCGGTGATGGAAGCCGTCCCGGAACGCGAACCTTGAGAACCGGGGCGAGAATGCACCATGCGCTCGAGGCGCGCCGGCGAAACGGCCGCCGCTGAAATGTGCGCCGGCGAAACGGCTGCCGCCTAAACGTGCGCCTCCACCCATGGCGCCGAAGTGCGTACCGCCTCCCAGGCTATGCGCCCCGCCTGCCATCCCGCCGGCGTGCATCCCACCTCCGATGCCACCGCCGTGCATGCCGCCTCCCATGCCGCCGCCCCCCATTGCACCGCCGTGCATGCCGCCACCGCCACCACCACGTTGAGCCAACGCCGGTGATCCAGCAGGTGACGCCAGAGCAAGCGCCGTACCCAGCGCACCCGCGATTAGGCCATTAAGGAGCTTGCTTTTCATCCTAATTCCTCCTTGCTGAATTGCAGCGACGGAGACCGTCGCCAGAAGAAGACGATGAGCAGGCCCAAATGATCCAGCATTTTCAAATGACAAATGCGACAGATTCTGACAGGCAAGTTAGTTTCACGGTGAGGTCGAATGCAGCGTGGAAGAGGATAGTTCGTCATTGCCGGGCGCGACCCGCGATCCATCAACTCAAAAAGTCTTTGCCGATCGACGCGCGGGTATCCAAGGTCAAGACGCGCTTCGCGCTTTTGGCCGCGCACGACGAGTGATTATTCAATCCCAAACTTCTCATGCAATGCCGGAAAAAGCCGGTCCGGCTTGAACGGCACTGCGGTGAAGCGGATGCCGGTAGCATTTGCGATCGCGTTGCCGAGCGCGGCGGCGACGGGATTGTAGGGGCTTTCGCTCATCGATTTGGCGCCCATCGGCCCCAGTGTGTCAGACGTGTCGGCGAACAGCACTTCGGTGCGTGGGACGTCGGCGAACACGGGTAAATGATAGTCGCGGAACGCCGGATTGACCACCCTCCCGTCGTCGTCGATCACCATCTCCTCGTACAGCGTCGCACCAAGCGATTGCGCGACGCCACCCTCGATCTGACCGCGGCATTGCATTGGATTGGCGACGCGGCCGGCATCGGCGGCCTGCACGCTCTTCAAGATCCTGATTTCGCCCGTGCCCTTGTTCACGGCGACGCGAAAGCCCTGCACGTTGAAGGCGACCGAGCGCGGCGTGCCGGCCGAGGTGCCGCTTGCTTCGAGCTTTTTTCCCTTTGCCTTCGCCGTGTTCGCAAGCTGGGAAAACGAGAGGCGCTGCTTGCCGCAGGTAACTGCGTCATGATCGAGAGCGCATGAACTGGCATCGACCGCCGTCGCTTGAGATGCGAAGGCCTTGATTTCGGCGGCGAGAGTTTCCGCCGCGGCTTGCGTCGCGCGCCCCGCAACAAAGGTGCCGGCGCTGCCATATGCGCCGGTGTCGTGGCCGCCATGCGCGGTGTCGGATTGCTTCAGCGTGATGCGATCGACGGTCGTCGCCAGTGCCGTCGCTGCGATCTGGCAATGCACGGTTGAGGTGCCGTTGCCGAATTCCGCGGTACCGACCGTCAGCTCGAACCCGCCGTCGTCCCGCAGCGAAATTTTGGAATCGGCAAAGTGCCCGTCCGGCGGAACGGTATCGATCATGGTCAGTGCGATGCCTTCGCCGACCAGCCAGTCGGTAGAGGGTGCGGTCTCGGGCGGCTCGGCTTGCATTGCGCGCTCGACCAGGTCGAGGCACTGGTCGAGCCCGTACGAACCATAGAGCACGTCGGTATGGCCGGAGGGCGGAGGTGACAGCAATGGGTCGCCCGGTCTCACGACATTGCGCCGACGCATGTCGTAGGGGCTGATGCCGAGCTGTATTGCCAGTTCGTCGATCGCGGCTTCGACGGCAAATAGCGATTGCGGCAGGCCATAGCCGCGGAAGGCGCCCGCCGGCAACGTGTTGGTATAGGCAACGACGGCATCGACCTTCTTGTTCGAGCAATTATAGACGCCAAGCGATTCGCCGCAGGCATGGAACAGCACCGGCGCGGCATGATTGCCGTAGGCGCCGGTGTTTGAGAGCACGTCGAGCTGCAGCGCCGTCAGCTTGCCGTCCTTGTCGGCGCCCGCCTTGACGGAGACGCGCATCGGATGCCGCGTCGAAGTCGCGATGAACTGCTCTTCACGGGTGAGCTCAAGTTTAACGGGCCGCCCGGTTTTCAGTGCGGCGAGGGCGAGAATGTCCTCGACAAACATCTCCTGCTTGCCGCCAAACCCACCGCCGACGCGTTCGCAAAACACCCGGACCTTATCAGGCGCGAGACCAAAAATCTCAGTGAGCGCGCGCCGCGTCAGGAACGGCACCTGGGTGCTCGAGCGTACATTGAGGACGCCGGACGCATCGACCCAGGCGAGCCCACCATGGGTTTCCAACGCTGCGTGCTGAACGCGCTCGGTCGTGAAGGTGCTCTCATACGTCACGGCGGCTTGTGCCAGCGCGCTTGCGACATCGCCATACTCGCCATGGGCTTCCGCCACGATGTTGCGTTGAGCGCCCATGACGCGATCTTCGACCGTCTTGTCGCCATGGAGTATTGGCGCGCCGGGCGCGATTGCCTGCGCCGGATCGAAGACCGCCGGCAGGATCGCGTATTCGACCTGGATTCGCCGGCAAGCTTCCTCGGCGGCAGCCTCGGTCTCTGCGACCACGGCGGCAATTCTTTGCCCGATGAAGCGGACGACATCATCCAGCATGCGGGTGTCGTCCGGGTCCATCCAGGCCTTTTCATGCCGCGCGGTGGAGAACAGCCGGCCAGGCGCATCTTCGGAGGTCAGCACGGTATGTACGCCGGGGACGCTCAGCGCGCCGCTCTTGTCGATCGAGATGATTTTGGCATGCGGATGCGGCGAGCGGAGCAGTTTGATATGCAGCAAGCCCTCTACAGCCGTGTCAAACGTATAGCGTGCCGCGCCGCGCACCACCTGCGGCCCGGCAGGCGCCGGCAGGCTGCGGCCGAACGCGGCGCCGGCGGGAGCGTCGTCGATAGTTTTTTTGCCGTTGAGCGCGTCTTCGATCGAACGATAGCCGGTGCAGCGGCAAATATTGCCCTTCAGCGACACGCCGAGATCCTGCCGCTGCGCCTGGTTCAGCGACGCGCAGGTCAGGATCATGCCGGCGGTACAGAACCCGCATTGAAACGCTTGTGCATCGAGGAACGCCTGCTGCATCGGATGCGTCTCGCCGTCGGCGGCAAAGCCTTCGATGGTGGTGACCGCGTGCCCCTCGGCGCGGAACGCGGGGATCAGGCAGCTGTGCACCGGTTCGCCATCAATCAGCACCGTACAGGCGCCGCAGTCGCCGGCATCGCAGCCTTTCTTGACGCCGAAATGCCCGAGCTCGCGGAGGAACGTGCGCAAGCATTGCCCGGCCCGGGGATTTTCCGAGAACTTCTTGCCGTTGATTTCAAAACTCATGGCTGCGCCTGCAATTCGGCGCGGATTTCCTCGGCAAGCCGCAGCGTCATGTGCTTGCGCCACATTGGCTTGCCGTGAATGTCCGCGTGATAGAGCGCATCAGGGATACGCCGCAGGATCGCTTCACGGAGCTCCTCTCGTTGCGGAATTTTGGCAAACAACAGCTTGATCGGCCGCACCGTGGAGGCCGTGATGGTCAGCGCCAATGCGCGTTCGCCATCGATACTGCCGATCAGTAGCGCCGCCGACCGGCCGAGCGGTGTCAGCGATACCTGGCGAAACGCCGAACGCCGCTTCAGCGCGTGAAGCGGGACATCAATTTGCCGCAAGAGATCGCCGGGCACGAGCACGTTTTGCCGATTGCCGGTGACGAAGTCGGCGACGGGAATCTTGCGCTCGCCGCCCCCGGCCCCCCAGATCGTACAGATGCCATCGAGCGCTGATGTCAGCGAGACCATCGGGCCAGCCGGCAGCGACATGCAGATGTTGCCACCGATGGTCGCGGTCTTCCAGACCTTGAAGGAGGCCAGAAATGCGCGGCAACATTGGTTGATCAGGGGCGAAGCGATCCATTCCGCCGGACAAGCCAGCGCATCGAATTGCGCAACGGTGCAGGTAGCGGCGATGGTCAATCCACTCTCGCCGATCGTCAGCGCCGGCCACTTGAAGTCGGTGAGATCGATCAGCCGCGTCAGATGGATCTGTGGTTCCGAAAACAGCCAGGTGCCGCCCGCGAGCCAAGCATCGCCTGCCGTCCAAACGGGCAATTGCGCCCGCGACCGCGGATGGGCAACTTCCGTAATCGTGTTCAAGTCCATTGATATACCAAAGCTTTCAACGAGAGGCATCTCCTATTATGAACTCTTGCAAGACCGGCGCCAATTCTGGCCGAATTGGGATGGTCTTTGCATTGCAAGGCCAAAGACACCGGCAACGGGCCGTCCTAAAAATTGCACTTCCTAATTGGCTTTCAAAAGATGGTGGGATCATGGACCAAACGCAGCCGATCTGGATCCGGGATCCGCTAGGTATTCTGGCCGGCGGCGCTGAACGCGGCGTCGTTGTCGAGGGCGGCAAGATCGTTGAACTGGTGCCGCGCGGCCTGGAGCCGGTGACCGCCAATGCCGCAGTCTTTGACGCGAGCACGCATGTCGTGCTGCCCGGGCTCATCAATACGCATCATCATTTCTACCAGACCTTGACGCGGGCGCTGCCGGCGGCGCTCGACCGCGAGCTGTTTCCCTGGCTGCAGGCCCTTTATCCGGTGTGGGCGCGGCTGACGCCGGAATCGCTTCACCTCGGCGCTACCGTGGCGATGTCGGAATTAATGCTGTCGGGCTGCACCACCACGACCGATCATCATTATGTATTTCCCGCTGGGCTGGAGGACGCCATCGATATCGAGGTCGCCGTCGCGCGGCGATTGGGCATACGTGTGCTGCTCACCCGCGGCTCGATGAATCGCTCGCAGCGTGACGGCGGCGTGCCGCCTGACAGCGTCGTGCAGGATGAAGACACCATCCTCGCCGACAGCGAGCGCGTGGTCGCAAATCATCACCAGCGCGGCGAGAACGCCATGGTCCAGATCGCGCTGGCGCCATGCTCGCCGTTTTCGGTCACGACCTCGCTGATGCGGGCGACATCAGCGCTTGCCGATAAGCTTGACGTCCGCCTGCACACCCATCTCGCCGAAACCGAGGACGAGAACAAATATTGCGAAGAGACGTACCACTGCCGGCCGCTGGATTATCTCGAGCAATGCGGCTGGCTTAATGCACGAACCTGGCTGGCGCACGGCATTCATTTCAACGCCGCGGAGATCAACCGGCTCGCCGAGGCCAAGACGGCCGTCAGCCACTGCGCCTGCAGCAATCAGCTTCTGGCGTCCGGCTGCTGCCCGGTCTGCGAGATGGAAGACGCCGGTGTCTCGATCGGCCTCGGCGTGGATGGCTCGGCCTCGAACGATAAATCCAACCTGATGCAGGAGGTCCGCGCCGCGTTTCTGTTGCAGCGGGCGCGCTACGGCGTCGGCCGCGTCAGCCACAAGGACGCGCTGCGCTGGGCCACCAGGGGGTCGGCGGCCTGTGTCGGGCGTCCTGAATTGGGCGAGATCGCGGCCGGCAAAGCAGCCGATCTGGCGTTGTTCAAGCTCGACGAATTGCGCTTCTCCGGTCACGGCGATGCCGTCGCCGCGCTGGTGTTATGCGGGGCGCATCGCGCGGACAGGGTGATGGTTGGAGGGAACTGGGCGGTGATCGATGGCGCGATCCCCGGACTCGACGTCGCGGATTTGATCCGGCGCCACAGCGCCGCGGCGCGCGCGATGCAGGCGGGATGACTTCGATGTTTCTCACTCATGGTGAGGAGCGCGCTCTTGCGCGCGACTTGAACCATGAGGCCGCTGGCCCATCCTTCGAGACGCGGCCAAAGGCCGCTCCTCAGGATGAGGTCCCGGCCCTTCGCATTCGTCAAGATCAGCTCCGTTCCGCCATTTTTTGCGGAGAAGCGAGCGGGCGAGGCGAAGTAACTACTTGTGCCAGACGCCTTCGTGCAATGCCGCCGCCTCATCCTCGAGCATGGGGCCGACCACTTCGGTGGCCCGTTGTCCGCGCGCAAACACCTCGCGGCATGGCAGATCCAGCGTCGGGTTTTCCGGATGATTGCCGGTGAATTCCCGCAACCGACGTTCGCTTAGCCCGTAAACCAGGCGACCGATGCCGGCCCAGTAAATCGCGCCCGCGCACATTGCGCATGGTTCGGCGGATGCATAGAGCGTGGCGTTCTTGAGAACTTCCGGGGGAAGCGTCCTGCAGGCCTGCGTCGCCAGCAGGCGTTCGGCATGCGCGGTGCCGTCATGGGTGGGCATATAGCCGTTCTCGGCCTCGATCAGTACCTTACGGTTGTGATCGACCAGAACGGCGCCGAAGGGATGATTGCCGCGGGTGATGGCGCGGCGGGCGACATCGAATGACCGGCGCAGAAAATGCGCGTCGAACTCCTGCTGATTGCGAGCTGAAACATCGACCATCAATCACCCGCCATGTGCTGTCCGATCTCAGTGCCAATTGCTTCGAGCCGCGCCGATACGGCGGAGCTCAGAGCGCATGTCGCAGTCTTCGTGCCGGCGCCTTTTGGTAAGCGTGTTTGCAATAACATGTTTAAATGATTGGGCCTTGATTGAATACCGATTGTGATGGAAGCTTTGGGCGCAAAAATCTATTCTTCAGGCGCTCCTTTGTTGTATGCAAGGTGGTTAAGCAGTTAAGCGGCCCTTCAGCGGAAAAGCATGACCGAGACAGATGCGGTTGCCGGGATGAGACGATCATTGTTTGGCGACGAGATCGTCGCTCGGATCAATCAGCTCGCCGCCATTTCCGAGACGCCGGAGCATCTGGCGCGGATTTTCCTCACTGAAGAGCATCGCAGCGCCGCCGACCTTATACTTGGATGGATGCGCGACGCGGGGATGAGCGCGCATCTCGACGCGATCGGCAATGTCTGCGGCCGCTACGAGGGAGACCGTCCGGGCCTGCCGTGTCTGATGCTGGGCTCGCATTACGACACCGTCCGCGACGCCGGCAAATGGGACGGGCCGCTCGGATTGATCACCGCGATTTCCTGCGTGGACGATCTGCACAAGAGAGGGCGGCGATTGCCGTTTGCGATCGAAGTCACCGGGTTTGCCGACGAGGAGGGGGTGCGGTTCGCCTCCACGCTGCTCGGCAGCCGCGCGGTCGCAGGGAGATTTGACGAGAGCGTGCTAAATACCCGCGATCGCGCCAGCATCTCGATGCGCGAGGCGCTGATTGATTTTGGTCTCGACCCCGACCACATCGGTGCTGCCGCGCGTGCCCGGGGCGAACTGCTGGCCTATGTCGAACTCCACATCGAGCAGGGACCGGTTCTGGAACAGAACAATTTGCCGGTCGGCGTGGTGACGGCGATATCAGGCGCTACCCGCCTTGCCGTCAACGTGACCGGCATGGCCGGCCACGCCGGCACGGTGCCAATGGCGCTGCGGCGCGATGCACTCGCCGGTGCCGCCGAATGCATCGTCGCGATCGAGCAGTTCTGCAAGACGGACGAAGCTGCATTGGTCGGCACCGTCGGCTATGTCGCTGCGATGCCCGGTGCGACAAATGTGATCCCTGGAAAGGTCTCCTTCACCGTCGACATTCGCGCGCCGACCGACGCTCACCGCAAGATGGCCGTCGCCGACATCGCCCGGAAGATCGAGGCGATTGCGAAACGCCGCGAGCTCGTGCTGCAGCTCGATACCACCCATGAAAACCGCACGGTGCCCTGTGCGCCCTGGCTGAAGTCTCAGATTGCGGAAGCGGTGGCCGCTGAGGGCTATCCGGTGTTCGAACTGCCGAGCGGCGCCGGGCATGACGGCATGGCGATCGTCGACGTCGCCGACATCGCCATGATCTTCGTGCGCTGCCGCGGCGGCATCAGCCATCATCCCGACGAGCATGTCGAATCCGCCGACACCGACGCCGGCGCGCGGGTTTTGCTGCGGCTGATCGAGAACTTCCGGCCGCCCGCTTAAGTTCGCGTCACCCCCCGGGTGCAAAGAGCAGCAGTAGCTACCCCGCCGCCTTCGCCGCCTTGCCGAACATCCGCGCCGGTGCCAGCGCTGCTTGCGTTGAGCAAATCAGCACCGGCGGAATAAACGGAACAACCAACGCCTTGCTGCGAAACGCCGGCTACCCCTTGACGAAAGCCAGCAGCGTGCCGTTGCCCGCAGCCGGCGGCACGACAATGCCGCCCGCGCTGCGAACGCCGGTGGTGCCCAGTGCTTTCTCAGCAGCGGTGAGATCGGCCGCAATCACGAGGCCCGCACCGCCACGTTCGGGCAGGCCCGCCAGCGGGACGCCGGGATAGCGTGTGCTGAGCTGACTTTTTGTCAGGAAAACGAAATCGGCGCGGTCAGAACCGGATGGCACCGCAATGACGCCGTCTGGTTCGACCCTGGCGTCACGATCGATCATGCTCGCGAGATGCGCGGCATCCTCCGCAGGTTCCGGCGTGACGATGAGCACCTGCCTGAGGCGTTTCGCACCGTTGGCATGCTTCATCAATTCGGGAATCCACACCGTCTCGCGCGTCTTGTGCTGGCAGGCGAAGATGCGCACGCCACCCGGTGCTTCCGCGATCGGCCATTGGAACACCCTGAACTTGGCGGCCGACGAGGTGCCGTCGGGCATCGTTACGGGACGTTCGAAGTCGGTCGGCCCCAGCGGCACATAGCCGCGCGCGCGAATCTCTTCGGCACCGGCGGCGGAATCCACCGCGGTGAAGGCAATGCGCTCGATGCCTTCGCCACGGTTTTCGAGAAACGCCCGCGCCGGGGAATTGTGTTCCGTTGGCGTAAGAACGCCGAGCAATTCCATGTAGTCCGGGTCGAGCATGATGGTGTAGTTGCCCGAACCCATGTGCGCGCTGTGGGTGCCACGCGGCGAAACTGTGAACCCCAGCCGCTTCCAGTTTTCGGCGCCCTTGTCGAGATCCTTCACCATGACGACGGCGTGATCTATCCCGATGACGTTTTTGAGTGCCACTCTTTTGTTTCCTTGAGGCCGAATGAGCGTACTAAGCTAAGCAGAACGATTGAGAGCCCGCAAGAAAGGATCACGATGAATACGCCAAACGTCCGCTGGCCCGATTCGCTATGGGCTGCTGTGACGCCGCCGGGGCCCGATCTGCCCGAATTAATCGGCACACAACAAGCCGACGTCGTCGTCATCGGCGGCGGTTTCACCGGGCTGTCCACCGCGCTGCATTTGCGCGAGGCGGGTGTGGACGTTGCGATCATCGAGGCAATGGAGCCGGGCTGGGGCGCATCGGGGCGCAACAACGGGCAAGTGATCCCGACGCTTTCGCGGCCCGACCCTGACGACATCGTCGCCAAGCACGGCGCGGCGGGCGAGCGCTTCGTCGGCCTGTTGCGTGACAGCGCCTCGACACTGTTCGAAATTGTCAGGCGCTATCGTATTGAGGCCGAGGCGGAGCAGGCCGGCTGGGTTCAGCCGGTGCACTCGCCGCGCCGTATCAAGATCGCGGAGCGGCGAGTGCGTCAATGGTCGAAATTCGGCGCGCCGGTCGAACTGCTGTCGCGCGAGCGGGTGGCGGAGATGCTGGGCTCCGATGCGTGGTATGGCGGATTCTGGAACAAGACCGGCGGCCACATCAATCCGCTGGCGTTGGCGCGGGGGCTTGTGCGGGCGGTGCTTGATGTCGGCGGGCGGATTTATGCGCGCTCACCGGCGGTCAGTTTTGAGCGCCGCAATGATCGATGGCTGGTGAAGACGGCGAAAGGCGAGATCTCTGGCCGTGCGCTGGTCGTAGCGAGCAATGCCTACAGCGGCGAGTTCTCGAAATCGCTCGTGCCCGAGATCGCACAGGAAGTCATGCCGGTGCTGTCGTGGCAGATGGCGACGCAGCCGCTGTCCGATAACATTCGCAAGACCATCATTCCCGGCCGGCAGGCGATGTCTGATACGCACGGCGAACTCTATTTTGCGCGTTACGACGCGCGGAACCGCCTGGTCACCGGCGGTGCCGTGATCGGCCCAGGCAATAAGACTGAGCGACTGAAGGCGAGGATGACCGAACGCCTGCAGCGGCTGTGGCCGCAGATCGGCGAGATCTCCTTCGATTATGTCTGGAACGGCTATGTCGGCATGACCACGGATTTCCTGCCGCGCATCCATCGACTCGGACCCGATGCCTATGGCTGGACCGGCTGCAACGGCCGCGCCGTCGCGCTGACGATGCCGCTCGGCGACGAGTTGGCGAAGGCCGTGCGCGGCGTGCCGGAAAACGAACTGGCGCTGCCGTTCACCGAACCGGTGCCGATTCCGGCACACGGATTGCTGCGCAAATTCGCACCGCTGATGCTGCTGGTGTACCGTCGCCGCGACGCGCGGGAGATCTAGGAACAGGGAAGCCGTGCCGCGCAACGTGCAGATGGTATTTAGAAAAGATCCGGGTTCCACACGCCAGGCGATGCCCAGATCAGCCGGACGACCACAACAACTACTAAGATGGTTTCAGCAGTCGACATCCAAAGCGGAGTTTCGAGCCGTTGTTCCTGCAGAAGTCCGAAAGCTCAGAAAACGCGGAACGGTTCTAATGCCACCGCGTTTGGTTGCGAAGGATTCCACCTCTGTCCAACGAGCCAATCGCAGGGAATCCTGACTACAGTCATAATCCCAACTACAATCATAACAAGGAGGCATTAAAGATGGCAAACCCACGCCAAGAGGATAAGTCCATTCAAGCCGCCGAGGACGCAGTTCGGCGCACAAGCGAGAAAACTGCTGAGCAGACCAGGCGTATCGGAGAAACTGCGGTCGAGGCCGGTCAGGAGGTGGCTCGGGCCGGTGCCGATGTGCTCCAGCAAAATGCCGAGACCCTACAGAGCGCCTTGCGGTTCAGTCTGGACACGGCGACAGCAGCAATGGGTCGGTCCACCGACCAGTTCAGTCGCACGCTCGGCCTGTCGGGGGACGAAGCGCAACGCGCAGCAGAAAGGTCGGCCCGCAGCGCCGCTACCGTCCTTCAATCCACCACGGCAATTGCCAAAGGGATGAGTGGGATGTCTCAAGAGTATTTCGCATTCGTCCGGCACCAAATCGAGAGTAGCATGGAGCGCATGAACGAATTATGGCGCTGCCGAACTCCTCAGGACGTTGTCGCCGTCCAGACTGATTTCGTGCGAGAAACCGTGGAGAGTGCTTTGGAGAGCAGCCGGCGAATGGCCGACATATCACTCAAAGCGACCGAGGACACCGCAAAGCGCATGGCTCAAACTGTCGAACGGCGCGCCGCCTAGCCTGGCTTCCGCCGCCTTGGTAATCACGGAAAAGAGGAGCGGCTGACTCCCTCAGCCGCTCCGCTGGGGCCTGCCGCAAGATAGGGCGCGGCTTCGGGGTGCGACAGCAAGATGTAGGTCGGCGACCCGGCTGCCTTCATGCGAGCGGCACGAAAAAATGTCGGGCCGATGCGACGGAACAAGCCTCGTGGCTTTACCGCCGGTGGCCCGGCTACTCGGTTGCCGTCTCGTGTTCCCGCGCGAACTCGCCGCCGGGAATCGAGTCTAACAGTGCCCGCGTATAGGGATGTTGCGGATTGTCGAACACCTCGGCCGCGAGCCCTTGTTCCACGACGGCGCCGTCCTTCATGACCGCCACGAGATCGCAGATATGCGCCGCGACCCGCAGATCATGCGTGATGAAGATG